>JAHKLG010000188.1 GCA_029856625.1 Candidatus Njordarchaeota archaeon
AGGAGTAATCAATTCTTTTTAGTGATTAATTATCCTAATATTATCTTAATTTGATGAATATTATTAACGGTGAATTGCTTGTCAATTGATCCAAAACTTGGAAAGGAGCCGATTCTTCAACTAGCTCTTGATTTTGTTGAATTAAAGAGAGCTATAACCGTTGCTAAAGAGGCAATAGTGGGAGGAGTGGATTGGTTAGAAGCTGGTACACCATTAATAAAAAGTGAGGGAATGAATGCCATTAGGGTCTTAAGAAAGGAGTTTAAGGATAGGATAATAGTTGCGGATATGAAAACTATGGATACTGGGAGACTAGAAGTAGAAATGGCTTTTAAAGCTGGGGCTAACATTGCAGTTGTTCTCGGTGTCAGTGATGATAGCACAATAAGGGAGGCCGTTGAAGCTGCTAGGAACTATGGGGGATACATAATGGTTGACATTATTAATGCTCCAAATCCGGTTAGGAGGAGCATAGAGCTTGAGAAATTAGGTGTTGATATCATTTGTGTGCATGTAGGCATTGATCAGCAAATGAAAGGTATGGATCCAATTTCCCTCTTAGAGGAAATTCGTGGCAAAGTTTCAGTACCTCTAGCGATTGCGGGAGGTATTACGAGTGAGACGGCGGGTTTAGCTGTTGAGAAAGGAGCTGACATAGTGATTGTGGGAGGAGCGATAACGAAGGCTGAGAATGCTACCGAGGCGGCTAAAATTATTAAAGAGGCTATGTTAAAGAAAACGGTGATTAAGGCTTGGAAGGGTAAGAAGGCTAAAAGAGAAGAAGAAATCTTAGAAATCCTTCGAAAAGTATCAGTTCCTAATCTAAGTGATGCAATGCACAGAGGTCGTGTCCTAACGGGTTTTAAACCAGTCATTCCGGGTTCCAAAATTGTTGGTAGAGCCTTAACGGTTAGGACATATCCAGGTGACTGGGCTAAACCAGTCGAGGCAATAGATTACGCGTCTAAGGGCACTGTTATTGTTATTGATGCTGGTGGTAAAGAAACAGCGGTTTGGGGAGAATTAGCAACATGGAGTGCGAAGAATAAGGGTGTTGCTGGAGTAATTATCTATGGGGGTGTCAGAGATATTGAGGATATTAGAAGGATAGGTGTCCCAGTCTATGCTAAACATTTCTGCGCGAAAGCAGGAGAGCCCAAAGGATTCGGAGAGATTAATGTCCCAATAGAAATTGAAGGTGTTAAAATTAGGCCTGGAGATTACATAGTGGCTGAGGAGGAGGGAATAATAGTTATCCCGCAAGAAATTGTTCAAGAGATAGCTAATAGGGCTTTGGATGTTAGGGAGAGAGAGGATAGGATTCGAGAGGAGATAAAGAGAGGATCAACGTTAAATCAAGTCATTGAGCTTTATAAGTGGGAGAAGGTCAGCTAGGGGTTCTGGAGAATGAGAATTCTAATTATGGGCCTTGGCTCTATAGGATCGATGCTGGCGGGTTATTTAGTGGAGAATAATGAGGTATATGGGGTTGGGAGGGCATGGCACATTAATGCTATTAGGGGGAGAGGATATTTATTAATGAGGATTCTGTTTAAATCTGAGGAGAAAAAAGTTAAGCTCGCTGGAGTATCATCCAGTATTAGTGATTTCCAAGATCAATTATTTGATTGCATTTTTGTTTGTGTTAAGGCATATGACGTAAGAAATGCTCTGAGAGAACTAGTTGATAACAATGTAAAAGGAACATGTTATGTCTTTATTCAGAATGGTATTGGTATTGCGGATATTGCCAAAGAGCTCCTCGGGGATGCTAATATAATTAGAGCAGTAACCAATAATGGGGCTAATATACCGGAGCCAGGAATTGTTAACCATGCAGGATTAGGAGAAACTTTCGTAGGAGGCATGTATGGTTCGGAGAAGGAGTATTGGGCTCGTAGAGTTTCTGAATCCTTGGAATCCGTGGGTTTACCGGCTAAATACGTAGATAATATTCGCTACTACTTATACCTTAAACTCACAATTAACGCTACCATAAATCCTCTGACAGCTATCCTAAGGATAAGAAATAAGGGAGTTGCCGAGATATCAGAGTTAAGGGAAATCATTGCAGGGGTATGTAGAGAGATAGAGGAGGTCGCGAGGGCTGAAGGGATTCGATTGAAAAATACTTTCAAAACAGTTTTATCCGTTGCCAAGAGGACTGGGGAGAATATCTCATCAATGCTCCAAGACGTATTGAGGGGAAGGAGGACAGAGATAGATTTCATAAATGGTGCCATAGTTAAACTTGGGAGAAAGCATGGAATTGCGACCCCTTTTAATGACATGCTTTATAAACTGGTGAAAGCTCTTGAAAAAGCTAAGAGTTACGAAGCATAAGGTTTAGGTAGAGGTTTTATGAGTAGGAAAATAAGTACTCTTACCATTTTATCTCTCCTTCACATGATTAATGATGCCAATGTCCTCCTAATTCCCACCGTTTTACCACTGATAGTTAATGAGTTCGGCCTTTCATATTTGCAAGTCGGTTTATTGCTAAGTTCTACAATAGCATTAACAATAATACTACAAACTCCCCTAGGCTATTTCTCGGATATGAAGGGAAGAAAATACCTCCTATCACTCGGCTTCTTGATATTAGGATTTGGAAGCATACTCTCTTCTTTCGCAAGAACATTCATTGATTTATTAATAGCGCAAGTCATTTTGAGTATTGGGGGAAGTTTTTACCATCCATTAAGTTATGCTATAACTGCTAATACCTATGAGTCGAGGGGCAGGGGAAGATCAATAGGTATACAGAGTAGTATGGGTGATATTGGAGTTCTCATAATATTTGCTACTAATGGATACATAGCAACAGAGCTTGGCTGGAGATTGCCTATCGGCTTCTTTGGAGCAATGTCAATTGGAGCAAGTATTCTCCCATTACTAATAGAGGAAAGATCAAACTTTACCCGAGAAAATGCCCCAAGGAATAATTTCTTAGAGATTATTAGGAACATTTCCTCACTTATTGGTGTGAAATTCTTGTTAGTAGCTTCTTATAGAATCGTCTACGGATACACCTCATTATTATTAGTCGAGAAAGGCCTGAATTTAGCTATAGCGAATTCCTTCATAGCAATTCTCACATTGGCTGGGATAATTGGGAGTATTATTACGGGAATCTTAATAGATAGATAC
>JAHKLG010000189.1 GCA_029856625.1 Candidatus Njordarchaeota archaeon
ATCCTCAAGAGAGTAATCCTTTGGATGCTTTCTTATGGAAGGAGTTTTTCCTGCATACTCACTAGGTTTATATTCAATTGGCTCCGCTGATAATCCAGCAAGTTTTGTTGAGGCTTTGGCTATCTCCACAGCGTTTTTAACCGCTTCTCTGACACTATTTTTATCTAGTTTTGTTGTGAAGGCGTATCCCCTAGCACCCCTGAATATAGCAGTGATTCCTATACCACGCCAGTTAATATTCTCAACATTTTTCACGACATCCTTTTCGAAGTGAATGTACATTCTCCTAATGTTTTCTCCCCGAACTTCTATAAAATCAGCTCCTAATTCCTCCCCATAATTAACAGCAAATTCTAGAAGATCCAAGATAGTTTCTCCAGGTATGATTCTTCACCTCTAATAAATTATCACTCCACGAGCTTAGTTATCAGAAAAGCCAGGGATCATCACTTATCAGTATCAGCTCCGATCATCATGATCAATCATCAAGATACAAGAGCGTAAAACATTAAAAATATTTCAGTTCTCCCTCATTCTTCATGAACAATGAAGAGTTTGAGGCAGGCTTGAGAGGAAGATTATATCTTTTAGTTGGGGCATTAATGCCTCTTTCATTTAGCTTAGCATCAGTAGCTAGACCGTTATTAGCGGTAGCTGTTGGCGTTCAAGCTGGTATTTTAGCAATAATTCCCCTAGTATCAAATATAGCGCAGATTTTCTTCAGACCTATATTTGGTTACTTATCAGACAAGCACGGTAGGAAGATTTTCATTAGTATAGCTGTTTTAATATACGCTACAGGCTATATCATATACTCCATCGCGGAATCTCCTCTCCATATAATAATAGCAAGCTTCGTAATTGGTATTGGAATAGGATGCTTATGGCCCGCTTTAATGCCTCTTTCAGCAGAGATAGGGTCTAATGCTAGGGAGAGTCTAGGATCATTACTCATGCTGAGTTTTCTCGGATCGTTAATAGGATCGGTCTTTAGCGGTTTTGTTGCCGAGGTATTTGGCTGGAGAGAAACTTATATGCTATCAGCATTGGTTGCCTTATGTGCCTTCTTAGTGGCAGTAATGTTAAAAGAACCATCTATGAAAAGAGAAGCACCCGATATCAGATCTTCCCTAAAGCTCTCCTATAAAATTGCAGCCAGATCAGTTACTAGAATAAACTCTATTGGCTTAAAACCTATTTTGAGTACTTATCTTCCAGTGATTTTGTTAGATTTAGGACTAACGCAAACAATAATAGGAGTCTTTATGGCATTTGACCGTTTAATTACAAGCATAATGCAAAAAGTGAGCGCTAAGGTTTCGACGAAGAAACTCTTCCGAATCCCCGCAATAAACCTCTTATCCCTAGGAGCTCTTCTCTTATTTATCACAATGGCATCGTATCATAACTTATTACTAGCTATAAGCTCTTATATCACGTATTCTGTGGGAGCAGGATTATTACCCACCTCCGAACTTGCTGAAGCAACAGAGCGAGCGGGGAGAGCAAAGGGTTCTGGAGCGGGGGGTTTTGGGGTGGCTTTAAGTTTCACTCGAATAATAGCTGGCTCAATAGCCATTGCTGGAGGATCCATCGAGATTGCATCACTATCTCCAGTAATCTCTGCTCTACTAGCGTCAACGCTAGCATTCATGTTCTTAAGTATAATAGGCGTAATAAAGGGGAGTTAATGATCTAAATAATCCATGAGATTTTCCTGTTCACAAGATATTTATGATGTCTTCAATTTCCTCCACAACATGATCAGCTGCTTTATTTTCCTTCATTTCCCTGCCTAAATGAATTGTGTATAGTCCAAGACGCTTGGCTGGGATTATATCATTCTCTAATTTATCCCCTATCATAACGGCCTCATGAGGCTTAACTTTACACACTTCTAATAAATCAAGATAATATATCTGATGAGGTTTTGCCGCACGGCAGACTTCTGCACTTGTGACAAAGCAGTAGGGATACTCAAGAAGGCCTATCCACTCCAAACGCTTTAGAACACCAAATCTTTTAATTATTGGATCCGTAGCTATAACTACCTTATATCCCTTTTCAAATAGGTACTCGATGACCTCTTTCGCTCCTTTCCTTGCTTTATAATTCTCTCTTATCTGAACAAACTTTTGTTTATAAAAAATATCCGTGGCATTATCAAGATCTTCAATGGGTATTCTTAATTCCCAAGAAAGATTCTCGAGAATTTGTTGAGCAACAGATTTATCGAGAGAAGGTTTTGTCTTCACGATTTTTACGGCATTAAGCAAGACACTCAAAGTTTGTTGATAATCTACACCAAATTCCTTAGATAACCAATTAGCATACATCTTACCTACTACTTCTGCTAAGTCTCCATGCTCATAATATCCGAGAGTACCATCGAGATCTATAAAAACAGCTTTTATTCTAAGCAATACACTAGCACCCCCACAGGTAATGGAGAGTAAAAATATACCTTTTTAATCATATATCATTTTTGGAAATTCACTAAGGGTAGAATCATTATTTTTAAGGGTTCCTCATGAGTTCGATAAATGATATAATCATCCAACCTCCAATAGGATTCGTATTATCAGAAGCGACGGTTATCGGCATACCAATAGCGTTCTTCTCTGGTGAGGCTGAAGTCTTAACAAGGGAAGAGGAGCTGGTAATTATAAAAGATGATACGCATGAGAAAGCACCATTGATTCTCGGTGTTTTAAGACAGATTAGAAGATTGGAGCCATTTCTTCGGAGATACCAAAGGGTAAGTGTTATTGATTTCCCAGAAGCAATTGATAAGGTTGAGAAGTTACCATATACGAATGGATTAGTAATCCCGCTAGCCGAGATATCAATGGATAATGATAAGTTAAGTGGAATAAGCAGGAACGTTACCTACGTTCCCTTCCCAGGGAGCAAGGTATTCAGAATAAGACATGGAAAAATCTTAACTGAGCTAATCAAGAAACTACTTCCTTCAGGCATCCATCCTCTTGTGATAGGTTCTCATAAATACACAGAGGGTCTTGAGATCCCCCTAGATCCAAGATATATAAAGTATCACATAGGAGTATTCGGAGCAACGGGAATGGGTAAATCTCGTCTTGTGAAAGCATTAGTTGATGAGATTCTAGAGAAAAC
>JAHKLG010000019.1 GCA_029856625.1 Candidatus Njordarchaeota archaeon
AGAAAGGTTTGCCTATAAAGCTCCTCCGGTGTTACTCGGAGAATAATCGACGAAAGCAGTGACGTCAATAATATCGTGATTAGTATAGCTACATAATACTCTAGAGGTAAAATACCCGCTGAAAGACCGAAAACAGCAGCAATTATTCCGAAGGTTAGATTAAAGTTAAGGAAGTAACCTATCATTCGGGCTACTTGTTTACTAACTAAGAAATATGAGATAAGGAATGCACTGATATACTTTGTAGAAAAAACTAGTAATACTAATACGATGATCAAAGCTATTATCGCGGGAGTTATGAGGCTTAGATCAATGAATAACCCAGCTCTAAAGAAAAATGCTGGAGCCAAGAATCCAAAGATTATTCCTCTAAGCTTCTCTTTAACAATAGCATCATCCTCTATTATTTCAGAGAAAAGAACCCCCATCAAAAAAGCCAGTAAAGCCTCGCTTATGAAGGCTCTCTCAGCTATAAAAGGAAGAGTAACCAAAAGTAATAGAATTAATTTTATCTCAAGCTCTGCGGGAGAGCCTCGGTATCGCTTAAATACGATTCTTCCTAACCGGGGTGATAAAGCAAAGAATATTAAAGCGAGGATAATGTAAATTATGGAGGATAACGTAAAGAAGCCTATCATTAATGGTAATGATAAAATGCTAGAAACTTCAAGTATTAATGCGCTTCCGAGAATTATTTGACTATGTTCCTTCTCCATTAATCCTTTCTCCCTCAAAACAGAGTAGATAAGGGCCACGGACGTTGTTGCTAATGATATAGCAGCAATAATGGCTGTTATCATTGGCGTCTTGAGGATAATATAAAAGAATGCTAGGATAAGCAAGAATGGTACAAGATAGGAAAGAATACCTATCAGGATATTTGATTTAAGATTTACCTTTAATAGCTTGGGATCCACCTCAAATCCTGCATAGAAAAGAATTCCAACGAGACCAAAATCAGCTAAAAAATCGAGCCAAGTAGGATGGCTGATTCCTAGTATGTTCGACGCTATAACCCCTGCTAGTATCTCAAGCATTGCTGTGGAGAAGCCTATTTCTATCGAGATGATACCAGCTAATAGTATAGAGAGACCAATAAGTACGCTATCATGATCCATTAATTAACCTCCAAAAGACGGAATAATCCCTAAAGCTTATCTGAGAAGGATACGGTGCTGATTAAAAAGAAATTACATACAATTTTTAAACGTTACCTTCTCAAAATGACAAGACTGGGCATCCATCGAAGACTAAGAATTGCTACGCGTTCAATATTAAGCTTTAGAAGTCAGAGGAACTATCCGAAAATTTTAAATTAGATTCTTTGCTAATGAATAAATCGCTCATCACTTTTTAGATGTTATAGGTCTGTAGGAACGTGTAGGCCTATTTTGGCTTCTCATCGGTAATACGCTTGTAATACGGTGAAAGGCAATGGTTAACATAAGGATAAAGCCGGGGAAGCGCCGTGGGGAGCTATATCGGATAATTCTAAATGATAGGTATATGATGATCAAATGGAAGAGCGGGAAAACATATTTTGTTGACATAAAAACTGGGGATAATGTTCCTCCGGAATTTAGACAAATATTATTAAAAGCCGATAGGGAAATGATAAATAATGGAAAATTCCTCTCCCCCTAACTTCTTCCCCTTAGAAGCAAATGATATAAAGATGGACAATGATAAGGTTGCGACTAGTAATATGCTCTTAAATAAGTTCTTCTTATCATTGATACTCATAAAGCGGAATAGTAGCGCTAAAGAAGTGGAAATCTCGGGAATCCAGCGGCTGGAATATTAGAATAGATGTGAGGGAGAACATAGGGTGGAGGATACATACTTGTTATCAAAAATAACTGAAGTTAAGGGATATCTGCCAAGAGAGAAACACTTAGCTAATAGAATAGCCATCGAACTAATAATTAAGAATTTTTGGGTAGAGCCTCAGTGGCGTGATCCCTTTCGCATTTTGATCTCTTGTATAGTCTCCCAACGTACGAGATCAGAAATCACAAGGTATGTCGTTAAGGAGCTATTCACTAAGTATCGTGATATAAGTGATTTAGCTAAGGCGGATCCTAGGGATTTAGAGCGAATTTTAAGACCAGCCGGATTATTTAGAGAGAAAGCTATTAGAATAATAGAAGCCTCCAAATACATTCTTGAGAAATTTAGCGGTGAGGTTCCAGACAGTTTAGAAGAATTGCTTAAAATCCCTGGTATTGGTCGGAAATGCGCTAATATAGTCCTTGCTTACGCATTTAACAAACCAGCTATAGCTGTAGATGCAAATGTACTGAGAATATCTAAGCGGATAGGCATCGTTGATGAAAACGCAAAACCACTTGATGTTGAAAAAACCTTAGCGAAAATTGTGCCAAAAAATTATTGGCGAAAGATAAATATTTCAATGGTCAGATTTGGTAGAGAAATATGCAAGCCAAAAAATCCGAGATGTGATACATGCTTTATATCGAACTATTGTAACTATTACAAAAGAATAAAAAGCTCTCACAACAACTCCTAGTCCTTTATTAGAACTGTTCTAACTCAGTACAAGCTTAATACAAAGTTCATAGAATCTCGTCAAAATATAGAGACCTATTAGCCAATGATCAATCTTTCCAAAATAGAGGTAAAAATCGGATTACGGCGGTATAGCTAAGGGAGAATAGGGAGTAAGAGAAAATATATTATGAGTACTAAGGATGATTTAATTTTGAGTCAGTTTTTAGAATTCTTATAACTAATTAGGGGATATGGATGCGAGATATAAAGATGGTTGATATCACGAATAAAGAGAATAGCGTAAGAATAGCCACCGCAGTTGGTCGTATTAGGCTTAGAAAAGAAACCATAAAGAGGATCCTCGAAGGAAAAATAGAAAAGGGAGATGTTTTTTTAGCTTCAAAGCTTGTGGGCATAATTGGTACGAAAAAGACACCAGAATTATTACCTTTCTGCCACCCAATACCAATAACTAATGTGTCGGTGGATATAAAACCATATGATTCTGGACTAGAAGTTTGGGTAACGGTTAAAAGTGTAGGGAAGACAGGAGTAGAAATGGAAGCTCTAACAGGAGTAGCCATTGCTCTTCTTAATATTTGGGATATGGTAAAGAAATATGAGAAAGATGAAGAGGGTCAATATCCATTCACAGTTATTGAGGAGATCAGGGTAGTAAAAAAAGAAAAACATCCATTAAGCTGATGAGGATGTTGAAGATCCTAGAATTCGATGATCTGAGGGAGGCAATATTCCTTAAGAGGTTAAATAGATTCTTATTAATAGCCAAGTACGGGGACTCGAAAATTCAATGCCATATTCACGATCCTGGAAGACTGGGCGAATTATTGATCCCATCAGTCAGAATCCTTATCCAGTTCAAGAAGGGAGCGAGAAAGACACCATGTGATTTAGTGGCTGTGAATAAGGATGGTGAGTGGATTTTCACGCATAGTGGATATCATTCAAAAATATCGCTGAGACTGATAAAATCGGGATTAATAAGAGAATTTGAAGATTTTGAAGAAATAATTCGGGAATACAAGATAGGTAAATCAAGGATTGACTTCTTGTTGAAAAAAGGTGAGAGAAAATTTTTACTTGAGGTAAAGGGGTGCACACTATTCAGGGATGGGATAGGATACTTCCCAGACGCCCCAACCGAGAGAGGTAGACGGCACTTAATGGAACTGATGAAAGCAATCGATGAGGGATTTGAAGCAAGTGTCTTATTTCTAGTAATGGGGAGAGATATTAGGGAGCTTAGACCCAATTGGAGAATAGACCCAAGATTCTCAGAAGCGATGATCAGAGCCTATAAGAAAGGAGTTAAAATGATAGCTTACACGTTCTATTTCGATGGCAAAGCATTGTTTGCGGTAAGCCAAATACCAGTAAAATTAATTAAAGAATGAGCACTAATATTTCTTCTCCTTTTTCTGCAGTGCTAGCACCATCAGGATAAAGCCGATAAGCGCTAAGAATAAGTTCATCATGAAGATTGAGGAAATTCCGTATCTTGCGTATATTGGGAAAGGTAGAACTGGAGCCAAAGCGTATCCGATAAATCTTAGAGAATTATAAATAGATGAAGCGGTTCCCCTAAGCTTAGGGTTAACCTCAACAGCCAATGTGTTTAGGGGTGTCATGCTAAATGATCCAAATACTCCCAATAAGAATAGGAGTAACGGAAGGTAAGAAAACCACTCTATAACTAAGTATAGGGAAATGACTACATTAAGCATGATAAAACCGATCGAAGCCACCTTTTCTCTGCCTACGTAATCCGCTAAAAATCCAGCTAATAACCCCGCTATCATACCGCCAAGTCCTGCCATAAAGAGATACGTACCCCAAAGATCTGATGAAAGATTATATGGAGGATACAGAATGGTATTGGATAGAAAGGTATAGATGCTTAATCGCGTAAAGAAAAGAATCATGCCAAGAAAACCTATCAATAAAACTTTCCTATTCCTCAAACACTTAAGAATCGTACCTGTTAAATCACTTCTAGGCACTCTTTTTTGCTTCTCTGGTATCCATAAAGAGATTAATAAGACGATTAATCCGATTACGAACATCAATAAGAAAGACAACCTCCAATCAATTAATCCTAAGTATCCCCCCACTAAAGGACCAATTGTGGCGCCAAGGGTTGTCGATAAAGCACCCAACCCCATAACCTTTCCACGCTGATGGTATTCAAAGAAATCACCAACAAGAGCCATTGTTATTGGAATTACAAAAGCTGAGCCCATTCCCTGGAGTATTCTAGCAAATAAGAAGAGGAAAACCGATGGAGCATAATAAGCTAAGATAGCACCCATGCAGTATAAGGATGATCCAAACACGATAACTCTCTTTCTTCCGTATAATGTATCACTTAGAACGCCTGAGAATATTTGAAAAATGCTGAAGGGAATCATATATAGAGTTACTGTAAGATTAACGAGAAGTTTCGTAGTAGAGTATGTTTCCTGAATATGCCTGAATAGAGGCAAGATCATATTCCCGCCAAAGGGCCCACTAAAAGCTGATATAATGTAAATAACTAAGATGGTCAGATATACATTCAAGCAAATCGCCTTATCCTTTATTAGGGCGACAGAGGATCTTAACCTTATTAAGAAACTCTATCTCTACTTTCTTAGCCAAACCCAGATACTCACCATCAATTGCTACATGATCATTCTCTAATTCTATAACAACTCTTCCACTAAATTGCTTATAAACAACAGCGGGATGGGATAGATGCTCTCCTCTCAGTACGCGCGGTAACGTCTTAAGAGCCTCGATTCTACCAATAGCCTTAGCTAGCATCATATCTATCTTTCCATCATTCGGTCTAGCTAATGGAGCTACAGGCACTCCTCCCCTAGTAGTAGACACGTTTCCAAAATGAATTGTATAAATCTTCCCGCTAAAAAAGAAGTTCTCCGCCTGTACTCTGGCATCCTTATTAACTCTCTTAATTACGGCCTTAAGAACACCATGCATGTATCCTACACTACCAAATAATCTTTTAAAGAAAGCGGGTGTCTCCTTTATACCTAATGCGAAATGCCCTATCTGAAGATTAGCCGCAAACACTAATTCTTTCTCCTCACCATTAGACAATCTCACACTCGCCTTAAAAACATCGATTTTCCTCATAATTCCTGCACTAAATGCTATTTCGAGATCCTTTGGAGTTAATATACCAGCATAATGGGATAATTCCCCTCCAGATCCTCCTAGGTATGGAACTATGATTGAATCGACATGGTTACAATATATCATAGCTTCTATGACGGATCTAACGGTTCCATCTCCTCCTATTACAACGAAGTAATCAGGAATATCTAGCTTAGAGAAGACTTTTTTAATGGGCTTAGAGGGCTTAAGAATAACAATTTTAGAGTTAAGAGAAGAGAGGAACTTCCTGATTCTTTTAAATATTCTTAGCGCTCTACCTGATCCCGCCAGAGGATTAAGAAGGGTCAGAACTTTCATAGAAGGGGAACCCTCCTGACCCACTTAATACCCTAATTGCTCGTTTACAATAATTATGTACGCATCCTTAATCAAGAGCGGCTTTCTCCTAAGAATGAGAATCATATAATCATACTCTTTCCCTGGGTCTAATCCTAGCCTTAATGCATTTACTTTCGCAGCGTACTCACGTACTCTACGGAGCCCTTGCTGAATATCATCAACGATTTTATTAACCCCTATTACAAGAATCAGCATCTTTGGTCCAAGTACGCTTCCAACAACCCTATTCCCGAACATATCAGCTATTAATATCTCACCATTCATCGTCACCGCATTCGCACTATGAATAAACACATCAGCCTTCGTTTCCTCTACTCGCAACCGATTCTTTTCCTCAGTAGGTATTTGGAGCCAATGTTGGATAATCTTAAACCCTCCTTTCTCCAGTTCCGTGATCACTCCTATTTGCCTAATGGTAACAGAACCAGGTATGCCAATAGTTCTTAATCCACTCTCAGAGATGATCTCAAGAATCTTATCTCTGGCCTCGACCTTATCATTCACAAAGATAACTTTCCAATCTCTTTCTGCCAGAACTCTAATAAGTTCTCTGCACTTTATCTCAAAGTATTTCTTTATAGCCTCCTCGAACATTATGGACACGCATAGAAGGTAATGGCCTCTGGATAAATCATGTTTTCACCAATTATAAGTAATGCTGGTTTATTCCAATAATATCCTAGGAAGGAATTCAAAACAAGAGTATTCTAATTAATCCTGATGAGGCTCCTCGTAAGGCTCTACATGGATAATTACATCCCTGAATTGTTTATCGGGAAAGCTCCTCCTAATAACCTTCTCTATTTTATCAGCTATATCATGTCCCTCCTTCACTGTGATGTTAGGGTCGACTAATATATGGCATTCAAGATAATACTGAAAACCATCTGTACGTGTTTTTATCTTGTGACAATCCTTGACTAATGATCCAAAGTTCTTCCGGATAATTCTTCTTATTTCTTCTGGATCCATAATTTGTGCATCCATCAGTATCGGAGAGGTTTCAAAAATAATTTTTACCCCACTATACCCAAGTATTAGGCATACTAGTAGTGCTGCTAGAGGATCAGCTATGTACATACCTTGCGAGGACGCCATTAGAGAAATCATTATGATAAGGGTTGAAAAAGGATCTGTGAAGTAGTGCCACATGGAGGCTTCCAGAACTTTTATCTTAGTTCTCTTATAGAAGATGTACTCGGTCATAGCCATGATGATGTAAACGATTATTAGGCCGGTTAAAATATTTAACACTTTACTAGGGATTTCAAGAGAACGAGCTCCACTCACCATCCTTGCAATACTCTCAATAGAAATTTCTAACGCAGTGAAGATGAGCAAGAATCCTATAAATACTCTAGCAAAAGCTTCGAACTTACCATGTCCATAGGGATGATCAGCATCTGGGGGTTCTAGAGCCTTATTTGTAGCCCATAAAGCAGTAGCATCAGTTATGAAATCATATAAAGTATCCATTGCATATGCAAATATTGCTATTGACCAAGTGAGGATGTATAGGTATAGCTTAATCACTAATAGTATTGAGGTAATAGTCAGCATAACCATTAATACTTTATGAGCAGTTATTAATTCAGAGTTGTCCAATTATACACAACTCCATTTTACCAATTACCGAGTCTTTCTTAAAAATTACTTTTCACAAGTCTTTTCTTCTTCCTCCTTTAGCCTAATTTCCTGAACCTTTATACCTATTGATCCGCTCTTTATAACTACTCGCCCCACTATGATTACTTCTTTATTGTTATATTCCTCAAATGGGAGTTCTTCTAGTCCGTAACAAAGTATTTCCTCATCATCGCACTTTAATAATGCAACATCGAATTCCTCATCCTCTGGCAAGTTTATGGAGTATGTTGGCCCTCTTGGTGTCTTTCCCAGGAATGTAATCTTAGCTTCTAACTGTATCTTCTTACCAATGAATTTTTCCGGATTCTCTTTGATTTCTTTGAGTGTCGTCTTTATAGCCTCACTCATTCACCACCCCTCTTTAATAGGAATCGTAATAATATTGGAGCTATAAAAGTTGTGACTAATATCACATAAACGAGGTTAGCGTACCAATAATCATTAAGAACTCCGATAGTAAGACCTATTGTTGCGAATATAAAACCTACTTCTCCTCTCGGCACCATACCACT
Source organism: Candidatus Njordarchaeota archaeon (assembly GCA_029856625.1). GTDB lineage: Archaea > Asgardarchaeota > Njordarchaeia > Njordarchaeales > Njordarchaeaceae > Njordarchaeum. Next base: position 8,208 of record JAHKLG010000019.1, read on the forward strand.
GCCAAGAAGTAATGGAGAGGGTTTTTCATCATTCTTTATAACTTTCATTACTGGATACCCGCTTAATATCTTCCCAAGGATAGCTACAATGGAAAGAATTGTGCCTAAGAACAAGGCCTTCCATAATGCATTAATATTTACCTTCAACCCTATATTTACAAGAAACACTGGAACAGTTATAAATGCTATGGGCGAAACATCTCTCAGAATTTCATCCTTTAAACCAGTTTCAGCAAGCATTAAACCTGCTATATAAGCTCCTATTATTGGAGATAGTCCTATCTGAGCTGCTGCATATCCAGCAAGAATGGCTAGAGTAATACTAAAGATTAAGACTGCTCCACGAACCTTTAACCTCCATAATCTAGGGACTACATGTGTAGTAATTATAACGCTCAAGCCAAGCATGGCGAGAAAAAACACTATCATAGACCACACTATGTTAAAAACTTCTTGAAAACCAAGCTCCTTTGCTGTCGCGAAGTTTATTGCTAGTGTTAATAAGAAGACAGAAATTACATCATCAACAACCGCTGCTGCGATAACTGTTTGGGCTTCTCTGCTTTTAAGTTTGCCAAATTCCGAGAAGACTCTCACGGTTATACCTACGCTTGTTGCGCATAAAGCTGCTGATATATAAAAAGATAATACAGCATTCATAGTTATTGGGTATAGTATGATAAAGGCGGGGATAAAGGATAAGATTACTCCAAATAAGGCTAGTAGACCAGCGGCTAGAGAACTCTTAGATAATTCCTTAACATCAGTCTCTAATCCCGCGATGAATAGGAGAATAATAGCCCCCAGCTCAGCTATGAACTCAAAAATTTCATTCGGCCGTATAACTCCTAATACATAAGGTCCCAGTAGAATACCGACGAAAACTTGTCCTACTACTTCTGACTGTTCCAATCTCCGAAAAATCTCTGAGATCAATAGTGCTATTCCTAGAGTTATCCCAAAGAGATATAAAGTATGAATGGTCTCTGATACAGTAACCACTCTCACCACCCTTATTAATTCTCAATGAAGCCTAATGCTTCTGTGAGCTCGTATAATCAAAAATGTGAGATAAATGGTTCTTGCAGATGACGGCTCTAAGGCTATAATAGCTAATAAGCATCGATAAAACGATCTTTAAAAAGGTAGTTATTTCTTACTATATGTGGTGATTGCATGCAATATTTTAAAAAGATTTTTATCTTCCTTGTTTTAGCTCTTCTATCAATTCTATTTCGCTGTCTCTCAACACCTTTCCTAGGAATGTACCTAGATAAGACAAGTATCTATTTAGCAGCTCTCTTGCTAGGATTTTGGTGGACTATTATTCAAGCTGCGTCAATAATATCCCTCCATATAATAGTTATTAATGATCCAATAGCTCTCTTGAGACTACCTGCGTACATTATTTTTGCTTTCATTGTTGGTGGACTAACTGATATTATGGTGAGAAAGAAAGTTTTCAGAGGATTTATTGAGTTTTCCTGGTTCTTAAATTGCGTATTAATAGGTCTAATACTTCAGCTTTACTTCGGGAGTCTTATAGGCATCGCTTTACTCACAGCATTCATACTGTTAGGCATCCTCTTCTTGATTTCATATAAGGTACAAGTCCCGAAAATCAGTAAAGGTGTCAGACACACCTACAGTGCAGTGATTCTTTACGCTCTCACACCGCTCACATACATGCTTATGGAATTCGATATGTATGCATTGACAATGTTCAATTTCTTAGCTCCTAGTACGCTACCATACACGGATATCCCGAGAGCAGTTATAAGTTATGGGGGTGATGCTCTCCTATCTATGCTGATTACTCTCGCCCTATACATTGCTCTGATCAAGATTAAGCGGGAATTCCCTCAAATAACAGAGCTAAAGAGAACAATTATATCACTTCTCTTGATTCTATGCCTATTACTTCCAGTAGTCCTATCTGCACATCATTTTTATGAAAGCAGAGAGGACGCGCTTAGTCTAATAGCCCCTAGAGACGCACGTCCATGGGAATTAACGATCGTTAAGATGGATTATGTGTGGTTGGCTTTAGGTGCTCATGGTACGAATTATTACTACTTAGTACCTGGAGAGAGAGGCAATCCTAATAGCAAATACTACCAGGCATGGTTTGGAGTTTATTGGGTGGATGGAAAGTGGTATTCTGAGGAAGATATAAGTATCGTAAAAGATGCCATCTATAAATTCGCGATAATTGATCAGAACTTCTGGCTTGCACAGCATGGTGATCCGAATCCCTATACCGCGGTGAAATCAGAAGAAGAATTTAAGAGGTATGAAGTGAACGGTATTGAGGGGTGGTTAATGATAGGAAGTATGTACACGCACTCGGATGTAGCTGAAGAAGGATACAAGAATATCTCAATAAAAGGGTTCTTCTTCGTAGCTTATTTCCCAGAATACGATAAAACAGCAATAGTGTACGCATGCACCTCAGAGGAATATTACGATACGAACAAAGATGGAATAAGAGACGAACTTTTCAATCTTCTGCATCAGATAGTATTCCCAATCGGCTCCTAGCGGATAATACTCCTTTCACAATGCTTTTTTGAGAATACTATATAAATAATTCTCACAGGGGTATAAAGCCGTCCAAACCCTACTAGGACTTCAATAAATAAGTTTTCTTAAGGAAAATTTTGGACAGTATGTAAGATTTATATATTCGTAACACAAATTCTCCAAATAGTATTACTATTTGAGGAGGAGAAAATGCCTAAGTTTCTCGATGAAGATTCGTTTGGTTTCTTCCCAAGGATGATAAGTAGGATGTTCGCAGCTAGATTTATTCAATCGCGTGAAGAGGATCATATTCAGAATATACGTAATAGCTTAAATGAGAAGCGTATTGGGATCTATATCCATTTTCCTTTTTGCAGAAGCTTCTGTCTTTATTGTCCCTATTTTAGGGAGATATGGAATGAAAAAGCCTTTAAAAAGTACACTGAGGCATTATTGGAGGAAGTTAGACTCGTAGGTGATCTCTTAGAGGATGAGAACCTAGAGGTTGTTGATATACATGTTGGTGGTGGCTCGCCAAGCATACCGAATCCGGAATTCTATTCTAAACTGATTGAAGAACTAGAATCAAACTTTGCGATTAAAGTTGGGTTAGGAATTGAGGCTTGCCCAGAGGATCTGGTTAATGAGGATAAAGTATTCAAATTGGCGGAGGCTGGAATATCCGAAATCAGTATTGGCGGACAATCATTTCATGATTCGCATTTGAGAGCATTAGGAAGAAGACATTCTCCAGAAGACATTAGGAAAGCACTAGAGAACTGCGAGGCAGTAGGATTCAAACTAATTAATCTAGATTTGATGTGCGCTATACCAGGGGTTCCAGCGGAAAAACAACTTAAGAATTGGAGAATGGATATCGAAGAAGCGATAGAACTAGGTCCAGATGAGATCACAGTTTATCCAACTCTGATCGCGCCTCATTGTATAGGTTATAAGCTTCTTAAAAATGGAAAAGTTAAACAGCCGGTAGAAATTTGGGAATCCTCTCTTTTATTAGCTAGGGAGAGGCTGGAGGACTCGGGATATAAAGCTGTTAGGATATATTCATGGAGCAGAAGGGGAGAGTATGCAACAGTTAATTTAGAAATGATTGGACCGTTAATATCATTCGGCGCTGGAGCTTTTGGGTTTACGGGAGGGTATGAATGGATAAATGTTCATTCTATAGAAGAATATATTAGGAAATTAAAAGAAAATAAATTGCCCGTAACAGTCTCAAGAATTGTAAGCAAAACAGAGAGAGGCGTGAGATTTCTTGTTGACCAACTCTTTACTGCTGGGAGGTTTAGCACTACTATGCTCGAGGAAAATCTTAATATAAGCTTTAAAGATCTTCCAAAGGGATTGAGGTTCGGCTTAACAATGATGCGCATTATGGGATGGATTAGAAAAGAGAAAAATGTTCTAAAGTTAACCGATAAGGGATTTATCCCAGCGCACAAATTCTGCTGGACCTTCGTTTTAAAAGTACCATGTAAACTTGTGGATATTCTCACGAAGAATGTCTGGCCAAGCGAGGTAAATATTCCTTAAAATAAGCCCTTTAAATCAAGCTTTTCATAATATGCCTCTAAATTATCCACTTGCATTCGTAAAATTGTCTGAAAATACCTCATAAGAGTATCGGTCTTGATTAATTCCCGACTAGTACTAGTTTCTCATCAATTTTTATATACTATATTGGGGATATTACTGATAGAGGAGGACTAGGATGATTCCTTAGGATGACTAGTTCTCGGGAATTTTTGGAGCTGGTTAAATGGAGGAGTGGAAGGTTCTCTTCGCTGGTAGTAGTGCTGAGGAAGAGACGGATTTCGAACTCTTCTTTAGGGATGTTAAGGAGTTAATTGGTGAGTATCTAGGTCTGAAAGAAGAGGCTATTGAGGGTTTAAGAAAGTTGCTTGAGGAGAAAGAGAATTATAATCTTGTGGTTAATATTAAGCGGATTACTCCTCCAGAATCTGGGGAAAAATTCTTTGATATAGATGTTGCCTGGGTAATCCTATGCCTTGATCAACAGGATTTGCCTTATGGCTATTTATTCTTGGGCGGGGTTCTCGTGGGTATATGGCCTAAGGAGTTTGCTGAGGAAATCGGGAAAAATGCGGAGTTATTGACGAGTATGCTCAGTTCTGTAATTCTGAAACCAGATATCTGGAAGAGAGTTGATATTATTTTCCCAATAGAAGAGAGTGGCTAGAAATTATGACTAGGGGGCCCCAGTTATGGGGGAATGGAAAGTTTGCCTTGCAACCGATAATGCCTTTCTTGGAATCTTCTTTAAGCTAATTCTTAACGATTTAAACGATGTCGTGAATAACTACCTCATAATAAAGGGTGAGGAGTGGTATGATGATTTACTTAAAAATGTTAAGGAAAGAGAGAATTATAGAGTTCTCCGCAACATAGAGAATGTTGAACCACCAGAAAAAGAGGAAGAATTCGATATCAAGAGAGTCTGGTTGATCTTAGCAGTCCATAAGAGAGGAGTTATTGTTGGTTTTCTACTTTATGGAAACGTTGTGGTTGGGGTTGGACCGCCTGGCTTTGTGGAATCTCTTAAAGGCGCTGGTGAGGAATGGAGAAGAATAGTTGGTGGCTGGTTAACGGGGATATCCGAAGATCCTGATGATTGGAGCGTTGTTTATATAATGTTCCCTCGTGAAAGAGAATAAGAATACTCTAATTATTGGGTTCAGCAAGGTCCTTTCATTCAACAGCTACCCTTAAATTCATCTTTTTCTCAAACCATTCAGCGAGTTTATTAAAATCTATTTTCATAAAGATATATATTCCCAGAACTATGAGAGCGTATACTATGATATCGTCCACCCAAGCATAAGGACTTATCTCTTTCGCTATTGTAAATATCCCAGAAATCAATTTTCCACCGAATATCAGTAAGCCAACTAAGATCCCCTTACCAATTGTGGAGAAAACTAATGTTTCTAAAAAATCAAAGCGTATCAAGCCTAAGGGGATAAATACTATGTCATCTGGTAATGGAGTTGCTGTCACAAGCACTATCAGGAGATAAAGGATATATTTCTTATTCTCAGCCAAGTATCTGAACGTATCTATTTTCTTGAGGGAGCCATTCCCCCTCTTCTCTAGAATTTTTCTACCAGCTATTCCAAGTAAATAACCAGTCATTTCACCTATTCCAGCAGATAGAATGCATCCCCCCGCCAAGATATAGGGATTTATTTCCTTGCGCGTAGCAACCATCACAATTACTGCTGCATATGGTATTGATGTGAAGATACCCGCATTTCCCACGAATGTAATAAACCAGACGAATAAGTATATTGATAAAGGACTTGTGGCCTGAATATCTCCAAATAACCAGTAATCATTAAAACCACTGAATAGTAGGCCAAGCTTTGGGTATTTCAAAAAGATTATCGTAAGCAGTCCTAGAATACCAAAGGACAATCCAAGGAAAATTTCTGGTTTCTTGCTCATTTCATTTCCTCCAGCTAATTAATCTATGTGGAATAAGCTAAATGATATTCCCATAAGGGATAAAAATTTTCATTTAAAGAGTAGAATATCATAGTAATTACCTAGGTTTTATTTCTTGACAGTATATCATTAAGAATAACGTATATAATCCGATTAACCCATTTTCCCGCTATTATTACGTCAAATTTAAGATGATATGCGGGATTGACTATTGTTTTGTTTTCTGGCAGTACCACAGAAGAGCTTACTTAGGAACTTTTCTAAATCTTGATTAGTGGAGAACGTCAGAAGGGTTGCTCCGCTTAATCCACTTACTACTACTTTTTCTCGTCCTATCTCCGATACTATTTGGGTGATGACCTCCCTAATTCTTCTCACTACTTTCTTTTGGCGCTTAACTATCAAGATTAAGTCTTTCTCTGTTATCTGGATAATTACTACATAATTTGGTTCGAGTCTTTCGCTTAGTTTTTTCATAATTGGTTCTAGTTCTTTTACACCGCCTATATTAATGGCTTTTAAGTCTACTATATCTCCAATCCATCTCTCACCATCGATATAGAAACCTACCTTCATACGCTTCTTTATTATCGCATTAACTATTATCTCTGAGAGAGCATTAACTGTGCTTTTTAATCCCTCTAACTCCTTTAGTATAGTTCTTAGCTTATTCGAGATTTTACTCGATTCCAGTTGCGTTACGTCGAGTATCTCACCAATCTTTATCAAATTATTATACTCTTCTCTTAATTCCTCGATAGCCCGCTTAGATACGTTATACCAGATGACCTTCCCTCCATGAACTTTTAATATTTTAAAGAATTCTATCTCTCCAGTATTCTTCACGTGCGTTCCCCCACACTTTTTACTACCAAGACCCTTTATCGCGATTTCAGCTATTCCATTCCTTATTATTCTCCTTACGGGCAGGGATTGTTTAATTACCTCATTCACTTTTTTCTCAATCGTTAATA
>JAHKLG010000190.1 GCA_029856625.1 Candidatus Njordarchaeota archaeon
AACGACACTAAGATTTACTGGATTAATAGGAATACTCCAGAGAATATTCGCAGAAATATTCACAATGAAATACTCAAAGCCATCCTAGAAAGGTTAGGGGGATATGCAGGAAATTGATTTCTTTGGCATACCTATAATTGTTTGCCCCGAGACGTATCCTCCTAGTGAGGATACGGAACTTCTAGCTCAGTCTGCTCTAAAATACGTAAAGCCAGGTATGAGAATTATTGAAATAGGTGTTGGTACTGGAGCTATTGCTGTGCTATTAGCAAAAAAAGGAGCAATAGTATACGGAACAGATATATCAGAGAAAGCCATAGAGTGTGCTTATAGGAATGCTATTAAAAATAATGTCTCCCTTAATCTAGCTGTAGGAAATTTCTTTGGTCCCTTCTCAAATTTGCGCTTCGACATGGTGCTTTTTAATCCTCCATATCTACCGTCAGATGAATATGATTACTTACTAAAACCATATGAAAAGTTAGCCCTCATCGGAGGAAAATACGGATATGAAATAACATTGGAGTTTATTAGACAAAGCCGTAACAAGTTAAGGCTAGGCGGTAAGATTCTTATAGTAATCTCCACACTCACAAAACCCGAAAAAATCATAAACTATGCCCGTAGTAGGGGTTTTAGAGTGAAAATAGAAGCTTATAGAAGCTTCTTTTTTGAAAAAATAATGGTTCTCTTATTAACCAAAAATACTACTTAACAATGACAACCTTAGCGTTTCCTAAGGCTTGACCAGGTAATCCTTTCTGTAACACTACTCTCAAACCCTTCCTACCATGCTTCTTGTATATCCTGCCCTTAAACACCTTATTCTTCCATCTAATCTCTACGATTCTACCTATCAGATTATCAGGCTTTATACCAGGGGGGAGATTATCAAATCGCACAATAATTTGTCGCCAACGAGGACTTTTGTTACCTATCCTGAAATTAACGATAACCCCCTCTAAACCTATCACTTTAGCACTCAATTAACTCACCCCGCCTCATGCTTCTTGATAAGAATCGCATTTATCACCCCATCTTGACCCGGTCTACTAGTAACCCTTGCTTCCCCAATTTCCGTCAAAATTATAGCACCCTTAGTTATGATCTGTCTTCTCTTATACTCTCTATTAGCTCTATTCTCAATAACAGATATTATCTTTACCTTCTTAAAGGAACCAGTTTCAGGGTCTAGAACATTTGCAAATTTCGCCTTGTATAATCTTACTTTAATACTACCACCTTTCACACGTATTTTTTTACGAATTTCCTCCTCATCCTCGGCAGCAATCTTAGTCTCTGTTGGAAACCTCCCAATATGTCTCTTCTTTTTTTGAGAAAAGGGTCTCTTAAGACCACCCGTTGGTTTCCGCTTAACTGGTTTGTGATACACACCCATGACAATTCACCTATCTCTTAGCTGTTCTCTTAGCCTTCTTCGGTCTGAGCCTCTTACTACCACATCTTCGACATTTCTTAGCTGTAGGAGCATTTCTAGCATAGCAATTCATGCAAATCTTATAATCAAGAAGAGCCTTCTTAGCTATCTCCCGCATTACTGGATCTGAGAGAGACATTTCCTACACCTAAGAATAATCCCTAATGAGTATCTATTAGTTAGGGGACTACCTAACAGATGAAAAATATTCTTGAGAAAGAATAAGTATAAAAAAATCACGGTTACTTGGAAACTTCTTTGTGGAGGAGAATTGGTGGGCCGGGCGGGATTTGAACCCGCGACCTTCGGGTTTCTTCTAGCAGGAATTATCTAATCTATTAAAAGCCCGACGCTCTTCCTGGCTGAGCTACCGGCCCATGATGAGCAGGTATCCCCACTAGAATTTCTTTACTAATTCTATCCTCATGATTATTAAATCTTTCTCTCCAGCAAGAAGAGTTTCTTGAGTATATTTATCTTAAACCGAGTCATGCTAGTTTCCTGATGGTGTTAGCGATTAAATCCGCAACCGTAACCTTAGAAAACGAATTCTTAACAGTATCCGTGGAAATTATTTCATCAACACCAGCTTTGATTAGCTTTTCTACAGACCCAGGAAGGAATAGGCCATGAGTGAAACCAGCAACAATCCTGCCATCAAACTCTTCCCTTAATCTCTTAGCAACTTTAGCAGCTGTGCCTCCAGTACTTATAATATCATCAAGCAAGATAGCTATCCTCTTACTATTAACAAGATCCTCAAACATTCTGGGATCAATAGGCTCATGCTTCTTTATCTCCCCAGTAATGAGATCCCTAACCTTTTCGAAACCACTATAAGGTATACCAAGAAGGGAAGCTATAGAACCAATATAATTGATCCGACCTTTATCAGGAGCTATTAAGAAAACATCCTCAAGGTTATACACAGATTTAATATACCCAGCCCAAGCCTCAGAAGCCCTAACATTAATAAAACGAGAACCAAAAGGCTTGAAAACATCCTCTGAATGCACATCAATGGTAACAATATAATCAGCACCAGCAGAAAAAACAGCCTCAGCAACAATACGTGCGGAAACGCACTCACCAGGAAGAAATCTTTTATCTTGTCTAGCATAAGGAAAATACGGGAAAACAATAATAACCTTCTCTGCACCAAGTTCCTTTAAAGTACGTGAAAGAAAAATAGCTCTCAAAACCCCCTTATCTTGCTCAGGAAAAACAGAGACAAGACAAACAACTTTTTCTCCAGAAACATCATCAACAATACGGAAATAGGATTCCCCATCAGGAAAGACCTTGTGAACCAAAGAAACCAGCTTCACATTCAACGATTTAGCAACCCGAAAACCTAGACCATCATAGTAAGGATCAACCAACAACAGCATAGAAACACCAAAGTAAGTCAGAAAAAGTGGGGCAACCCCGGAGTAGGCGGCTGCCGGGCTCGGGCTTTTAGTGGCGGCAGGCTAAGGCCCTCAGCCTTAACGGCCTTGGGCCTTACACCCCCGCCCTATCAAGCCCCTCTTTTAGGGGGGCCCTAAGCGGCCGCCTCGTCTTGGGGCGGGTTTCCCGCTTAGATGCATTCAGCGGTTAACCCTTAGGGCTTAGCTGCCCGGCACGCCCTG
>JAHKLG010000191.1 GCA_029856625.1 Candidatus Njordarchaeota archaeon
AATCTTAGTTATAGATGCTCCAAGCTATGAATTGGTTAGGCTCGGGCCATTGAAGATTAGAGATATAAACAGTGAGTTTGGTCTAGTATTTGGTCTCTGCATAACAGCAGATAATAAGAGATGCTCATTCTTCTCAAGTGATAGACTGATAGAAATTCGCATAAATAACTCTCATATTAAACAAACGAGTTGGGAGTTCAAGTTAAGGAAAGGTAATTTAAAAATTTACATAAATGAGAGAAAGAAGTTGAAAGAATTGGCTGTCAACGGTGTTAGAATAACTGTGAAAGAAGACACAGCTACATTAAGTATTGATGATAAAAAAATAACGGCTAATAAAAATGGGGAGATCCTAATTTTATCTGCGAATAAGCAGTTAGAGAAACGAAATGTAGAGCTAGCTAATAGAATCATTCAGAGGTTAGAAAATTTGATTAAAAAAGCACTCATAAGATTCACAGAGATAGACATGATGATCGATAATGTCAGGAGGATCCTAGACACCATTGAGTAAGCTTCTAGTATTACATCTATTCTTAAAACGTTTTTACTTTCTAATCTTAAATTTCTCAAACTGGGTGAGTAATTGAGGCAAAAATTCTTTGTGCGGGAAGAAGCAATTTCGAGAATCGCCGAGATAATCAAGAAGTACGGAATATGCGGGATTTACGGACCAGTAGGGATAGGAAAAACTACTTTACTTAAGCAATACTTAGCACGATTAGCTAATGCTAAGAATATTTTACCAATCTATGTAAGAGCTCTACCAGGAGATAAGAATTTGGATAAAATAGCATTAAGTATCGCTAAGAGTCTCATATCATTGGAAGACGAATACCCTAATAAAGTGACTCGTGACATGATCAAAAATATTGAGAAGATTGCAAAAGAAGGTGACATAGTCAAGTTAATCTCGCTTATTAAAGAAAGCATGAACTTGAAACTAGTTATAGCAGTAGATGATGCTCAGAATCTTTGTAGTGAAGATTTAAGGAGTATAATTCAACTGAAAAAACAGGCAATGATTATATTAGCAAGTATAAAACCAATCAGAATACTAACGAGCAAAACTAAAAAGTTTATTCTCAAACCTCTAACTTTGGAAGAGTTCCAATACTTCTCCCAAAGTATTCTAAGAATAAAAGATCCAGACTTAGTAGAAAAAATCTATCAGGTAACAAATGGTTATCCTTTCTATGCTCGCGTATTTGTGGAGAGTATTTTATCTCGAAAATCTGCTGTTGCATCAAAGTTAACACTTAGTTTTATTAGAAACCTTGTGAGAGAGGAAATGGCTAATGGTGTACTAGGGACGATTATTGAAGGAATCTTGAATATATACCTTAGAACATATGGTTCTAGATTTCTTAAATTACTGATCGAGAAGAATTATCCTCTAAGCAGTAGTATAGTTCATGAGCTTCATGAGATAGGATTAATAGAGATTGATGAAAACGGGTCTATTTACCTCACTGACACGTTCTTAGCAACTTATCTAAAAATGTACTCTATCAAACAATTAAGCATTGAGAGAACCGAGCAATGTGTGCCTAAAAGAGAATTTACGAGCCAAAAAAGCATTCCGATAGTTAATTCTGGAATAATGAATAAACTAAGATCAATTACTAATAACGCAAATATGATTCTCCTTAATAATGGAATAAGAGCCTACACCAAGAACTTATTAATAGAGGTTCAATTAAAACCCACAAAAGAAAGTGTTGCTAGCTTCGTAAAGGCGCTAGAAGCTTTGAATCCACTGAATGCTGTTCTTATTCTTCCAGAAAGAAGAGTGCTCGATGAAAAAATTCTTGTGAAGATTCCGGACAATGTAAGAATTCTAGAACTAAATTCTCCATGGATAGATAAAGTATTAAAAGAATTAGTATACCAGGTTAAAGATTAAGAGATTCAACAAAATCCTTGATGAGGGTAAAAATCTTATTCTTTTCTGTGGTGCTTAGATCTCGCTTATTGAATATAAGCTTTTTTACAACGAATTTTCCTTTCCTATTTGACCATCCGATCTCAAAGCTTGCAACTACTTTTCCTCCAGATATAATCTCATTAATGTCCTCTGATTCATCATTAATAACAACAACTTCGTACCAGAGTCCTTCTTTAAGACCCCGTATAGTGTATTTCATGACGTTCTCCCTCGATAGCTAAACAAATGAAATAGATAGTTTAGGAGAATAAGAAAATTTCTACCAAGTTTATACATTCCCTACAATTCCGTAGCTATATTAATACTTTAAAACGCGTTCAAATCTTTTTCTTCAGTTGTTAGAGATAATGCTATTACTTATTCAGGGTAATTTAGCTTTAATTTTGAGAAAGTGGGATTTTTGATGGGTAGATTCTTTGGAACTTCGGGTATTAGAGGGCTTATAGACAAGCATTTAAAACCAGAATTCTGTGTAAAGATAGGGCTCGCAGCGGCAAAATTCTTTGGAGAAGACTCTACTATTATACTTGGATATGATCATAGACCACAATCACGAACAGTTGTGTCTGCAGTCATTTCTGGGTTATTAGCTGGAGGTGTTGATGTTTTTGATGCTGGTATAATGCCAACTCCAGCAGTTTTGTATGCGCTTAAGGAGCTAGGCCTTGATGGAGCGATTGTGGTGACTGGTAGCCATACAACCCCTGAGATCACGGGTATTCTTTTCTTTAAGAGAGACACTTCAGAACTATCGAAGGATGAGGAAGATATATTTGAAGAGATTCTCATTTTGGAGAACTTTAATAGAGTATCATGGAATAGAGTTGGTAGAATTGAGCCTATAGATGTCTCGGAGATATACATTAATAGCGTTCTATCTCTTGTGGATCTGAACAAGGTAGAAGGTAGAAAAGTTGTTGTTGATGCGGGAAATGGAGCTAGTTCAGGAATTCTTAGGGAATTATTAGTAGAGGCAGGATTGCGTGTTCAAGCAATAAATGATTACTATGATCCTACTTTCTCTGGTCGAGGAGCTTTCCCTAGAGTAGAAGTCTTAAAAGAGCTCTGCCAAGTTACAAAGGCAATTAATGCT
>JAHKLG010000192.1 GCA_029856625.1 Candidatus Njordarchaeota archaeon
AAGAAAAACTGAAAGACCTCATTATTCAAAAAGAAAAGACATGGCAAAGAAAAATTAATGAACAAATAGAAGAGTTAAAGGATGACTATATTAAAGAAATAGAACAAAAACTGAGTGAATACCAAGGCATAATTTCCGCTCAAAGAAATAAGATAGCTAGAATGGAAAGATACATCGTTAATCTGAAATTGTTATTATATCGAGATAAAGATAAGATACCAATTAAACGATTAATTAAATTCACTAGAGAGGAAATCGAGAAATTAAATGACATGTATGGAATCCTTCCTGGAGATATTATATACGTAGAGGATCCAAGCGGCGGAGGAAAGAAAACCGCACAACTACTCATTAATAAAGGTATTAGGGCCATTATAGTAAGGGAGAACAAGTTTTCTAACGAATCTCTCGAAGCATTCGAATTAAGTAATATACCAATATTACTTAGAGAAGATTTTGAGGCCAAAATAGATTTAGAATCGGACATAGAGTTCGTAACGTTGGGTCAATTTAATATCGCACTAAAGAATATGAAGCTAAGAACGCTACCGGAGGATGAAGCGATATCATTTGAGATAGAAGCTATATTGGATGAATGGAGAAAGAAACGGTTAGAGGATGTCATAGAGGATGAGTAATTACTATGTCGACTGAAATACTAGCTGCAAAATATCTATCGTTATTTTTGGAAAAGATGAACCATACGAGCTTAAAAAGATTTACATACCGCATTAAGATTAAAGGAAATAAGAGACATAGGGTACAGAGACTTCTATTTGGAACAATTAGTTACCTTTTAACAATAGATACTGCCATACAGAGAGCATCTCAGGAATTAAAGATTAACCTAGCTAATTTGAGCACACTAGAATTAAACCTTTTGCGCATCCTTACATACAGGATGTTATTTGATAATTACTGTATTTCAGATATTGTTCGACGACTGAATATAACTAAAGCTAGCTTAATTGAGAAAATATTGTCACATATCTATTTAGTAATAAGTGCCACTAATATGGAAAATATCTCGCTTCAGTATAGTTTTCCTCAATGGATCATAGAGATCCTAATGCAGGCGATGAGTAGTGATAAGTTAAGGATGTTCTTAGAGAGCTTAAACAAGAGACCTAGTAAGTGGATTGCCGTTAATACAAACAAAATCAGTATTGATGACGCACTAGAGCAATTAAAAAAAGAAGGATTCGATGCAGAACCAGACAATGATTTTAAAATAGCTATCAGAATAAAAAAGTTTAGCAGACCTCTTAACAAAACTAATCTTTACAAGCAAGGCATAGCTATACCAGCTAGTAAGGCAAGCGTTGGAGTTGTCGAAGCATTAAAAATTAGTCCGGGAGATATAATACTTGATGCGTGCGCTGCACCAGGAATAAAAACTATACTCATATCTTTTTATCTTAATGACTCAGGGAAAATATACGCCATAGACGTAGATCCTAGAAGATTTAAACGAATGAGGTACCTCTTAAGACGTTTTCATGTTAAGAATGCCCTATTGGTTCAAGCAGATGCAAGGGAGATCAAACTTCAAACGAGCTTTGATAAAATCTTAATTGATGCACCTTGCACTTCATCTGGTATGATTGGTATATCACCAGATATAAAATGGCGCTTAAGACCAATGATGATTAATAAATTTGTAAAGCTTCAGTTAGACATCCTAAAAAATTTAATTCAGCAGTTAATAGACATGCGAAATAGAACGGAAATCGTTTACTCGACTTGCTCAATATTTCCTCAGGAAAATGAAGATCTGATGAGAAAGATCATTGACACTTATAGGAATGAAGTTAATATTGATTTAGAAGGCTTATCGGACATAGGATCAGAGGACTATTATGGAGGATTCGGAAGGAGATTCTACCCATTTATTCATAATACGATTGCTTTATTCTTGACTAGATTAATTGTGTAATTTAGGGGAATGCCCGCACTATTTCATTATATCACCTCGTTGAGCTATTGTTGCCAGAAGGTCAATTTAGAAACATGACAAGCCTCATAACGACAGTATACTTGATCGCCAACTTTACTAAACGCTTCACATTGTGTGCCACGGCCATCAACTTGACAATGCCTCTCTGCCTATCGGGATTCAAGTAGAGCATGGTGGAGCTATCATAGATCTTCGCGCCTCTTTCACCATTCTTCCGCCTCTTATACTTTTTTCTCTCAAATGCTTTTCTGCAGAGCCTAATTACCAGCCCCTTTCTCGCTTTTTTGATCGGCTTTATAACCGGCTTTATCCCCTTAGCAAGGATCAGCTCACAGTTCTCCCTCGTAAAGAATTCCGGGTCAGCCAATAACACGTCTCCTGACGAGAGTCTCTCTATAGCCTCTTTCACATTATGAGACGTCGTCAACTCCGCGTATACGTACATATCAATATTAATGTTGAAGAGGAACTTGACTTCTATCGTCTCCTCCTTTAAGGCCTGCTCGCCACCTATAATCACTTTTTCAAGCCGATTAGTCTTCATGCTAGTTCCGTCCAGAACAAATTCTCTCTCGATGAAAAATCTGAGGAAGACTCCCGCCTTCTCCAGAACTAGCCACGCGATAAACTCGTCCAACCAGTCCAAGAATTCTCTTCGCTTAATTATATTTCTCAGATGCGTCTCCCTCGGCACCTTGTAGCGAGCTTTAACGCTTATCCTCGCGTCGATCCCTAGCTCTTCAGCCTTCCTTATGATCTTTTCATTGCCCACTCCCAGAGCTGCCTTCATTATTAGAATTGCAGCGACGTATTCTGGACTATACTGTAGATGCGGGCCTCTGCCTCCGTAGAGGTAGGGCGGCCCATATGTCCTGGAGAATTCTGAGACTAGGCCCAGTATTATCTCAAGGAGTTCTTGTTCGCCGATTTCTCGGTGGAAAATCTTGTTTACCCTTTTCTCGATTTTGTCCCATGTCGTCTTTTTGGACCAGCTTTGCTTCCGCTCGGGTTTCAAGTCGTCTTTCTCCCGCTTAAGTTCGTCTTTCACTACTCGTACAACTGTCTGCATAG
>JAHKLG010000193.1 GCA_029856625.1 Candidatus Njordarchaeota archaeon
CCTGGTCAGAGCCTTATTAAGAAAGCTATTATCGAGCATAGATTAACGCGAGTTATTGTAGCTGCTTGTTCCCCTAATATGCATGAGGAAACTTTTAGAAAGGTCTGTAAAGAGAGTGGTCTTAACCCCTACATGTGTGAGATAGCTAATATCAGGGAGCAGTGTTCTTGGGTTCATAGGGATAAGAAAAAAGCGACTGAGAAAGCTATCAAGATAATTTATACAGTAATAGAAAAAGTTCTGAGAAACGAACCATTGGAGCCGGTGAGTATTGGGATTAAAAAGAAGTGTCTAGTAATTGGTGGAGGGATAGCGGGTATTCAAGCGGCTCTTGATGTAGCTGATGCTGGATTCGAAGTAATTCTTGTTGAGAAATCCCCAACTATAGGAGGGCATATGGCTCAATTAGCGGAGACGTTTCCGACTCTTGATTGCGCTCAGTGTATTTTGACGCCAAAGATGGTTGCTGTTTCTCGCCACCCGAGGATAAAGCTATATACAAATGCCGAAGTTGTCGAAGTTGAGGGTTTTGTAGGAAATTTTAGAGTTAGGATTCATAAGAAGCCTCGTTATGTTATTGAGGATAAATGTAATATTTGTGGAGATTGCGCTGATGTATGCCCTGTCATTGTTGTGAACGAATTCGATAGGGGCTTAAGTCTTAGGAAAGCGATATATATTCCATTCCCTCAAGCAGTCCCTGCGGCATATGTTATTGATCCAGAACACTGTCTTGGTCTGAATCCAATTACCTGCGGAGCATGTATAGAAGCATGTGAACAGCAGGCGATCGATCCGAATATGGGGGATGAATATATCATAGAAGAAGTAGGAGCAATCATTGTAGCGACCGGATATGAGCTTTATCCGAAAGAAAATATTGGAGAATACGGATATGGAAAATACGAGGATGTGATAGATTCATTACAGTTTGAGAGGTTACTATCTTCTACCGGACCAACTAAGGGAGAGATTAGGAGACCAAGTGATGGTAAGATTCCGAAATCAATAGCCTTCATCCAATGTGTGGGTTCACGGGATTCTCAGCACTTAGAATACTGCTCAAAGATCTGTTGCATGTATACTGCTAAGCATGCAATGTTGTACAAGCACTTAGTACCGGATGGTAAAGCATATGTTTTCTATATCGATATCAGGGCGGCTGGTAAGGGTTACGAAGAGTTTATAAAGAGAGTGCAGGAGGAGCATGGTGTCATATACATTAGAGGCAAAGTATCAAAAGTATATGAGGAAAATGGCAAATTGATTGTGCAGGCGGTGGATACTCTAACTGGGGAAAAGATGGAGATACCAGTCGATATGGTCGTATTAGCAATGGGTATTATTCCTTCACCAACGGCTAAGAAACTAGCTAATATATTGAAGATACCAACCGACAAATATGGCTTCTTCCAAGAAGTTCATCCTAAGCTCAGACCCGTTGAAACACCCTCAAGAGGGATTTTCATATGTGGTGCTGCCCAAGCCCCTAAAGATATTTCAGAGTCCGTAGCTCAAGCGAGTGCTGCTGCTGCGAAAGCGATTGCTTTGCTTTCACAGGATAGGTTGTATCATGAGCCTCTCGTCGCTCAAGTTAATCAAGATTTCTGTAGCGGTTGTGGTATATGTCAGTCTCTATGCCCATTCGGGGCAATTACCATTACCGACCATGTAGCTAGTATTAATGAAATCATATGTGAAGGCTGTGGAATTTGTGTTTCAGCTTGTCCGTCGGGAGCTATTACTCTGAGAAATACGACCGATGAGCAAGTATTATCTATGATTAAAGCTGCTTTAAGCAGGTGAGATAGGTTGGCTAAAAATAAGGAAGATAATTTTGAGCCGAAGATTATTGGATTTCTGTGTAAGTGGTGCGGATACGCTGGAGCTGATCTAGCTGGGGTAAGCAGATTAGAATACCCTGCGAATATAATCCCTATTCAAGTCCCATGTACGGGTAGAATCGACGTACAATTCATCTTGGAAGCCTTCAAAAATGGAGCTGATGGAGTTCTAATAGCTGGTTGTCATACACCTAATGATTGTCATTACATGTCTGGTAACTATAAGGCTCTTAAGAGGATAGCTCTCCTAAAGAAGCTTCTCGAGCAGTTAGGAATTGATCCAAGGAGAGTACGGTTAGAGTGGATATCAGCTACTGAGGGTAAGAAATTTGCCGAGGTGGTTAAGGAGTTTGTGAAAGAAATTAAGAAACTTGGTCCCCTACAAATGAGGTGAGGATGAATTGGCTGAGAGAATTAAAATAGCCGTCGTCCCAGGAGCCGGTTGTGGGGGTTGTGACGTATCTATAGTAAATCTTCATGAAACTCTTCTCGACCTTATAGGGGCTGTTGATATTGTTTTTTGGCCTACAGCGATGGATGCTAAGATGGAAGACTTTAAGGAAATAGATTCCATAGATATTGTATTGTTTGAGGGATCCATTCGTACGAAAGAACATGAGGAAAAGCTTCTTCTGGCGAGAAAGAAGGCAAAAATTCTTGTAGCATATGGATCATGCGCGTGTTTCGGTGGGATATTTTCCTTAGGAAACTTATTCTTTAGAAGAGAATTACTTGAAGAAGCCTATCTCCTAACCCCTACTACTGAGAATACCCAACGTAAGCTTCCAGGAAAATTAGTGAATATAGACGGTATAACAATTGGTGTTCCTGAGTTAACTGATGCGAATTTACCTATTGATAGATTCGTTAAGGTAGACGTTTATGCTCCTGGCTGTCCTCCCAGAGAGGAAGTTCAGGAGAAACTTGTGGGGATGATAAGGGATTATATTGAACATGGAATTATTCCAGAGAGGGGGACTGTCTTAGCTGGACTAAAAACAATCTGTGATGAATGTCCCAGAGAAAAACCAGAGAAGATCGTGGTTGAAAAATTCAGACGGGTTCATGAAGGACCCATTGATGATAAAAAATGCTTTTTGGCACAGGGTATAATATGCTTAGGCCCCGTCACCAGAACTGGATGTGGGATACCCTGTATAAAAGCGAATA
>JAHKLG010000194.1 GCA_029856625.1 Candidatus Njordarchaeota archaeon
AGTATTAGAACAGGTATTCCAACTGGTTGCTGAATAGCCATAACTCCCACCATAAGATTGTTTTTCACCAAAGCACTATTAGGTTAAGAGTTCCGCATTTCATGGAGTCAGAGCTTCTATATATATGTTTCGGTTATGAGCTAACAATCTCTAAACAATTATTCGTATACAACTTGAAGCATGAGCAAACATGATAAGAGTAAGGTTAATAAGTGAATTGAAATTATAGCATCCTAAAAGGCAAGGGGTTCAGTGCATATGGGGAAGGTGCGAACAACAATAGTGAAAAGAACTGCAAGGAAAATATTAGAGCTATATCCTGATAGAGTATCATTAGATTTCGAAGAAAATAAGAAGCTAGTTTCTGAAGTTGTAGAAGTCTCGTCTAAAAAATTGAGAAACCAAATTGCCGGGTACTTAACACATTTAGTTAAAATAATGAAGAGAGCTGAACAACAAGCTGGTGAAGAAACTTCGTAAGAAAAATACTACTCATTCTTAAAATAATATATCCTAACACCATAGAAACAAAAGAAATAGAAATAGGTAATTATGAACATTTAGATAAAAACGAGATTTTACAAATAATAGAGGAAAAAGTAGGGCAATCATGTAATCAAGAAATATTCATAAACGATATTGATGTAAATCTTGTAAAAATATTGAGCATAAGAGAAAATAAGGTTAAAATAACTATATTTAAACCAAACTATTGCTAGTCCAAAGGGGTTTTAGAATTGCTATATTTAAGAAGAGAAATCAAACACAAATTTCTCAATTTAACATGGGAGGACGTTGAAAGGTTATCACATATATTATGCGATAAAATGGCCAAAGAAAACTACGTACCCGACATTATTGTTGCAGTTATGAGGGGAGGATGGGTTCCTGCACGAATAGTTCTCGACATGCTTAAGATCAGCGGTTTAGCTGCTATAGAAATAAAATTTTATAAAGGCATAGGTGAAGCTAGGGAAAGACCTATACTAACACAACCATTGGTTGTAAGTGTTAGAGATAAAAAAGTGTTAATAATAGATGATGTTGTCGATACAGGTAAAAGCCTCTCGGTAGCTGTTGAAACACTTAAACTATATGGTCCTTCTCAAATAAAAACTGCAGCATTAGTTGTTAAACCATGGTCCATTGTCATGCCTGACTACTATGCTTTAAAAAGTGATGCTTGGGTTATTTTTCCATGGGAACTTCGAGAAACAGTTGAAGAGCTCGTGAACACGTTAGAAATAGATTTAAATAAATGTAATTTGGATGAATTAGCCCAGTACATATCTGAAAAAACAGGGTTAAAGAAAGATCTTGTCCTTAAAACACTTAAGTTTATAAAGGAACATAGGATTAGGGAGTAAACGTAATGTACTATTTCGAAGTTAATGAACATAAAATATTGGTCTATCCCATTTTAGGGGTGCTTAAAGACATAGATAATCTTATGAATTATCTTGGAAAAATTGACGATAATATTTGGTTTCAAGCTATTAGGTTTAAAGAGGTTTACTCACTAAAGCACTTATTGCACTCAATAATCATCGGTGTTAGGAGGTTTCTTAGAGGAGAAAATATTTCTAAGAAATTGCATATGGAAATACTGCTTCCACTTGCAGGAACAAGACAGATTCGTGAAGCTTTACATGTTCTTAAGCCTCAAAAAAGCGAACTTGTTTTAGCATTATTTATAGGCTTAGATGTTACTCAGGAGAAGGTACTGCAAATAGCTAATAAGATATTGGAGAATCTAGGATTTGTTAAGCGAGGCATTCAAGAGTTTGTTAATGCTGATTGCAAACTCTGCAAAATAATTAATGAAAACATGCTTAATGCGACACTAGGTAAAACACTACATGAGAAACTGGAGAAGAACATCATGATGTTATCGTCTCTAACATATATGAAAATGTGAAAGACTTATAACCTACGAATCGTTAGTGTATTTCACGATACGTTTAAATACTAACATTTAACCATAACACTAAAGGTACACTGTTGGAGGAGGTGCAGTTAAACGATGCTCTTCGAAGAGGAAGAATGGTGGGAAGAGGAAGAATGGGAATTTGAAGAGGAAGAAGAGGAAGAATGGGAGGAGTGGTAATAAACATTCTAGTAAAAATGCTCAGCAAATGGTAGATGAGAAATGAAATTCTGTCCAAAATGCGGTAACCTCATGGTGCCAACAAGAAGAAACGGAAGAACAATACTTAAATGTAGAGTGTGTGGATACGAAGAGGAAGTTAAAGCAAACGTAGATTATAAACTAACGCATTCCATAGAGGAAAACAAAAGAGTAGTTACCTCAAGAATTTCGGAAGGTACAGGAAAGCCTCTTAGGAGGGAGGAGGAGAGAGAAATACTTCAAGAATACTATGAAGTATTCCTTGAAACCTTTAGTGAGGAGGAAAGTGGCGAAGAAAGCTCTTAAGTGATAATTATTTCTCAGCTTCATAAAATCAATCATCAACCGTTAGTTTCTTAGCCGTCACCATTCATCATCGAAAACATTCTCTAAATAGAGAAGTACAAACACACTATATAAGCATTTAATGAGGTCTTATGGTGATGAGTTTATGGTTAGAATAGCGACAATAGATAGAGACCTATGTCAACCACATAAGTGCAGTTTAGAGTGCATCAGATTTTGTCCTTTAAATAGAACTGGGACCAAAGCTATAGAGATACCTGAGGGCGAAAGAAAACCTGTAATTTATGAGGAAATCTGTATAGGATGCGGTATATGTGTAAGAAAATGTCCCTTCAAAGCAATAACAATAGTCAACTTACCGGAGGAATTAGAAAGAGATGTTGTTCATAGATACGGTTTAAACGCTTTCAAACTATACAGACTTCCCATACCTAAACCCGGTAAAGTTATTGGAATAATAGGTAAGAACGCTACTGGAAAAACTACATCACTCAAGATACTTTCCGGAAAGCTTAAGCCAAACCTAGGTAATTTCGAAAGTCCCCCAGAGTGGGACGATATTATAAGATA
>JAHKLG010000195.1 GCA_029856625.1 Candidatus Njordarchaeota archaeon
CAAAAGTATATAAGTGGTGCCGCGGGCCGGACTTGAACCGGCGACAGCCCGGTCTTCAGCCGGGTGCTCTCCCAGTCTGAGCTACCGCGGCTTCGCTATCTTCTATTACTGCAAAATGGAAGGCTAATCCTTTTAATTTTTCGGAGTTGATGATTTAGTGGGTAATGTTAATTAAGAATTCGCTGTAACCTTTTATTGGTGTTATCTGTGACGGGTTGGTTTGAGGTTCGTGAGGAGGCGTTAAATGTTTTATTGGCTGAGTTATTGGCTGAGAAGGGTTTGAAAGCTCTTGGTGAAGTTATTCTTAAGAAGGGTTATCCTGATGTTTTGTTGGATGTTAATGGTGTTAGGATTATTATTGAGGCGAAGAAGCTTGGTAGACGTGATGAGCTTAGGCGGAGCTGTGTTGAGAGGCTTGATAGAGGGATGTGTGACATTTGTGTTATGGTTGAGTATTTGAGGCTGAGTGTTCCGTCTATAAGTCCGAGCGTTAAGGATTTGAAGGATGCATTGCTGCGGGGTAGATATAATGTTGGGTTTATGACGTATATTGATCGTGTTGGTTTGGAGAAATGGTTAAAGGAGTTTAAGCCTAAAATAAAGACCGACTTTTATGAGGATGTGGAATTTCAAGATTTGGTTACTTACTTGATGTCGGTTTATGAATATACTGTTAGAGAAGATGTTGTTACTCCTGTTGTTAATAGGATTAGGTTTGTTATCGAGGACTTTGCGCGGTCAGTTTTGGTGAGTGGTGTTGATATTGTTCGTCTGAAGGATGCATTGGAACTTAGAGGTGGAAGTTCTGAGTCTGAGGAGTGATGAATATGACTGATTCGGATGATTTGAAGGTCTTGGCGACAGCTGGACTTATTCTTACAGATACTCTGATTTTTCATGAGGTTTTGGCAAGAAATAATCCTAAAATAAAAACTCTTTCTCAGATCAGGGTTTCTGGCAATATTAAGCGTGAATTGGAGGATGAATGGGCTAAAATTTTAGAAATCAACTATGCTCCGGTTTTTGAGTTGGGTTTGGATATTTTGCGTAGTTTGCCTGCTTCTCCGGCTTTGGATAAGCACCTTCGTTTGTTAATTGATACTGCGTATGATATTGCAGCTTCTAATGTTTTGCTTAGGCATGATTTAATGGGTAGGATTTATCACCAGCTTCTTCTAGGGAAGCTTGTTAAGTATTATGCTACGCTTTATACCTCGATTCCGGCTGCTCGGTTGTTGGCGCGTCTAGTTGTCAATTTGCCTTCTGAGATTGAGTATGGAAATGTTCCGCCCAGATTTAGAGATGAGAATTTAAGGGTTGTTGATTTTGCTTGTGGATCTGGGACTCTTCTTTCGGCTGTCTATAAGGAGTTGGATGCTAGGCATAGGATTGATTCTGATTCACCTGATTCGGATGCTCTTCATAAGTATTTGGTTGAGGAAGGAATTTGGGGTTTCGATGTGTTGTTGCATGCAGCGCATCTTACGGCTTTGACTCTTTTTCTGCATAATCCGTTTTCGCCGGTTTCGAAGTCCAATATTTATGTTTTGCCGCTTGGAATGCTTGGTAAGCCGGAGAAGCCTCATTTTGGAAGCCTTGATTTTCTTCAGTCATCTGAAATATCATCTATTGGAAGGCTTATTGGAGGTTATGTGGGGCCTCAACGGGTGAGTGTAAGTGAGAGAAGGTCTGAAGAAGCAAGTGAAATTCCTAAATTTCACATTTGCATAATGAATCCTCCGTTTACGAGGAGTGTTGGCGGTAATCTTCTTTTCGGAAGCCTCCCTAAGAAAGAGCGGAAGGAGCTGCAGAAAGAGTATGGAAAATTGTTGAAGAGCAAGAATTTGAGTGGAATAGGACAGGCGGGTTTGGGGGCGGCATTTGTTTTCTTGGCAGATAGCTATCTTAAAGAGGGAGGAAGACTAGCACTAGTACTACCAAAAGCAGTATTAGCTGGGATTGCTTGGAGAGAGATTCGCAGGATTTTACTTGAAAAGTATCATATTGAATATGTTATATCAAGCTTTGAAGGGCCAAATGATTGGAACTTTAGTGAAAATACTAGTCTGAGTGAAGTGCTACTTGTAGCTAGAAAAGTGAAGGGAAAGATGGGAGGCAAACATACAATTTTTGTGAATTTATGGAGTAAGCCTCAAAATGAAATTGAATCAATTTTTGTAGGTTCTCTTTTGATCGACTTATATGATGGAACTAAATTTTATGACATAACTAACGCTAACGCTACTCCTTTCCATATTAAGTTGCGTGGGAGAAAAATTGGAGAGGCATATTCAGCCATAATTGAAGAAGTTGATTTTGGTTTTTACCAGATTTTTGCTCAGGCAGAGCTGAATAGAGTAATTATTTTACTGAGGCAAGGAACAGTTTACACGCCGACGCAAGGGATTGTTGGGAGAATCCCATTAACTCCATTGAAAAATTTCATTGTAGATATAGGGCCGGACAGAAGACAAGTCCATAATGCTTTTACTAAGGGAGGTAGATATAGTTCAAGGAGTACTTATTGCGCGCTGTGGGGACATAGCTCGACTTTAATTAGAGCCATAGAGCAAGAGCCGAATGTAAGTTTGGAACCGAAAAACAAACAGAATGCGAGGGCCTTATGGGAAAAAAGCGGCAACCTACTCATAGCAGAACGGACATGGCTTTCTACAAATAGACTTTTAGCGATAACAACAACAAGGAAAGTGCTTTCAAACGTGTGGTGGCCTGTCAAGATTAAAGATTTGAAGCTCAAAGGTACTCCTAAAATAGCATCAGCAGAACTCAATAAACTTTTAGTGTTATGGCTTAATTCAACCCATGGATTATTGCTCCTCTTATCAATAGCTGAAGTTACGAGAGGGGCATGGATTGGTTTTAAGAAGGGGCCTTTATTCGACCTTCCTGTTTTAGACTTTAGGAAACTTACTAAACAGCAGATAAATCGCTTACTAGACCTATACAATAAAATATGCAAAGAGGAATTTGCTCCCCTCCC
>JAHKLG010000196.1 GCA_029856625.1 Candidatus Njordarchaeota archaeon
AGTAATATCAGGCTCCATTAATATATCAGCACCAATCAGCGTTAGAGCAGCTAAGAATGGCGATGAATCATATCTATCTATTATTACATCCGAAATAGAGAGAGCTTTAAAGAGAAAAGCTAAAGTGCAGGAAATCGCTGATGCTTTCGCTCAGATATTTATCTCCTCAATAGTCTTTTACGCAGTAGTTATCTATTTCATAACAAGGAACCTAAACATTACAGCAACTATTTTGGCAATTGCTTGCCCATGTGCGTGGGTTCTGGCTACGCCGACGGCTTTCGCGGCTGCTATAGGTAGACTGGCTAAGGAAAGTATTTTAGCTAAAGGTGGGGCTCCGATTGAAAAATTGAGTAAAGTCTCTACTATAGTACTTGACAAGACCGGTACAATTACTTTCGCTAAACCAGAAATAAAAAAGATTATCTTATTAGAAGGGCGGGAAAATGATTTTCTTAGAATAGTTGCCTCTATAGAGTCTCGTTTCGATCATCCAATAGCAAATGCTATTGTTGATTATGCTAGGAGAAGAGGTATAAAGAATTTTAAAGTGGTGAAAAATGCTGAGGATATCCCTGGCAGTGGAGTTAGAGCATTCATTGATGGGAAGGAAGTGATTATTGGTGGTTCAATGCTGATGAAGAACTTGGGAATTGAGTTGCCAGCCATAGATTATAGAGGAAGAGGAATATGGGTGGTAATAAATGGTAAGCCAAGAGGATTAATTGTTCTGCAAGACATTATTAAGACGCATATGCAAGGCCTAGCTAGCAAGATAAAAAGTTTTGGAGTTAAGAGAGTTATTCTCGCTACCGGTGATCATGAGGAAAAGGAAGCTAGAAGAGTCGCGGAGATAATAGGAGCTGACGAGTATTATTATAATTATAAGCCAGAGGATAAGGCTAGGCTAATAAAGAAATTAAGCTCGGAAGGAATAGTGGCTATGGTGGGAGATGGTATAAATGACTCTCTTGCTCTAGCAACGGCTGACATTGGCATAGCAGTGAATGCTTACAAGAATCTGAACCTAGTACTTAAGTCCTCCGATATAATTATTCTTGGCTCGGATGCTGTGGGCGTGCTCAGATTATTAGATATGAGCGAAAAAGTTCGAAGAGTTATAAAGATAGACTACATCTGGGCTGCAATATTTAATACTGTGGGAATCTCATTAGCTACACTAGGTATGTTAAATCCCATAATCGCTGCTCTCCTACATCATATAAGCTCGGTTTTTGTTGTAGCCAATGCGGCACGCATATACATGAAGTAAACTTCTCTATCTCACTATTGAATATTCGCGATTAATCTATAATAGCCTTCCAATGCTTTAAGCAAATCTTTCTTCCATATTCTTTCATCTGCACCATGTATCTTATCAATTTCCAGTTCTTTGGTGGTGGTGAAGAAGTGGTATACAGGTATGCCCAGAGATCTTACCCACGCGGAATCACTTGATCCAACTTGTATAAGTGGTAGAGGGGTATAGTTCATTTCTCTTATAGTTTCGACTATTTTCTTGTACAATAAGTTGTCCGTCGTTGATAAGGTCGCTGGCACGTATGTTTGAAGAAGTATATCATAATTATTCTTAGTGATTCGTGATAGCGTTTTCTCGATCAGTCTTCTGACCCAAGACTCGTTCTGTTCTGGGAATATCCTAGCGTTAATGATGATCTCCATCCTATCTGGTATCACATTATGCGCTTCTCCAGCTCTAACAATTGTGCTAGCAATAGTTATATGGGAGAGGGCCTGAATATACATGTTTAGGATAGGATCATTATTCATCAAGTGTTTAGATAACAATCTATTAAAAATCAGATGTCTCTTCCAGCCAAATGCATCTTTCAATGCATTCTTAAAAGTTTCTGAAACGAAGTATATTTTTCTTGGGAGTCTTAATAGGAACTCGGAACCAATCTTTATGAGATCATCTTCACCCACCAAACTTGAATGCCTACCCTTCCCTTTTAGCACTACTTTATGAGACACTGACCCTTTTTCACCTATAATGATTGCTTGAGCTTTTCTTCCACCAATACTCACTAATCCACCTAATTCTCCGATCGCTCCATGAATGCCCTTAAAAATGTATGGATGCTCCTTAATCAGGTATCTGACTCCGTGATTAGGATTCTGTAATTCCTCATCCGCAGCAATTAAGATTCTAATTCTCCCCCTAAAATCTCTCCCTAATCTATTCAGTAATACTGCTAAATACGTGTATACGACTATCTGGGACTTATCGTCTATCGCTCCTCTCCCGTAAATATACCCATCTCTTTCCTCCCCAGAGAAAGGGTTAATGCTCCAACCCTCCCCTGGTGGAACAACATCGCTATGTCCGATAAATAAAAGATTAAAGCCCTCACTCCTACCCTTAACATCTATTATAAGATTTCCTCTCCCCTCCTCGCTTTCTAACAATTTATACTCTTTTATCCCCTCCTCCTCTAGTAGATCTATTATTTCATAAGCGACTTCACTCTCTCTGGATCCTATGGATGGTATCCTTATAATTTTCCTCAATAGTTCACACATTTCCTCCAATTCTATGTATTCTCTTGCCTCATTCCAGCTCAGCATAGCAATGCGCTCCACCTATTTTTCAGTTATATATTTTTCAAAAGACCTTAAAACGAGTCAATGATTCTATATTTGCTAGAATTTTTTCCTCGCTTTTCGCTAATTTTTTATATACCTTTTGCGTAGTGAGATATGACTACGTTAAATTATTATTCATTATATCTCAGTTCTCCATTAATTCTCACTCTCTTATGTTTTGGAAATAACATGGTGTTGGGAAGTGCTAATTATTGATAGGAAAAAGGTAGAGGATTTCGCGCTAACCATTAAGGACAGAATTAAGATAAGGCCTAGTGATTTCTCAGATGGTATATTATTCCCCTCTAAGAATGCTGATAGGGAGAGCGTGCTCAATTTCTTCTTTTTCATGGTAGCTATAGATCATAGAACCTCTAAAACGGATTC
>JAHKLG010000197.1 GCA_029856625.1 Candidatus Njordarchaeota archaeon
AACACCAAAAACAACCCAAAATATAAGAAAAATACTTAACCCACTTATTCCCAAACTAAAACTTCTCACAACATAGGGTTCAGGCGACCACACTAAAACTAGAGCCTTAACATGCCTCTCCATCTTTGACGTATATTTTATTCTCCTCACATCTTCCTTCTTTGCTCTCGTTATAACACGCTAAAGAATATTCTAATTCCTATGAGTCCCCTATAATGCCAGAGTATTGGGTATTTTACTAAGCTTTTTGGAGAGAACATAATGCAGAGTTGACATGTAATTCTTAAACTTAGGAATTCGCATATAGTTTGTTAATCACGGGGAGTTAGTAAGAAAAGTGAGGCGTGACGCATGAATTATTTAAACGATTTTGTCTCTCTATTATCAAAGCTTATAAGTTTTGAGAGCATCGCTAGGAATAGGAATGAGTGTAGAGAAACCGCTTTCTTTTTAAAGGGTATTCTGGAAGAAATTGGTTTCTCAGTTGATGTTATAGAGCACCCAGAAGGAAATCCAGTTGTACTGGCGGAGATGAAGGGTACAGACTCTGGTTTCATCATGTTTTATAACCACTATGATGTCCAACCACCCGACCCGATAGAGAAGTGGGAAACAGATCCATTCAAGTTAGTAGAGAAGAATGGTATTCTATATGGGAGGGGCGTTGGGGATAATAAAGGAAATATTGCATCGCGTATAATAGTTGTGAAGAAATTGTTAGATGAGCTAGGCGAATTACCAGTAGGAGTTAAGTTCGTTATAGATGGTGAGGAGGAAGTAGGCTCGCCGCATCTACTAGAAATGCTCCAACAAAGAAAAAAATTCTTTGATGATGTCATCGGAGTCATCTGGGAAACGGGAGGCTTTCATCGGGATGGCTCATTATCTCTTACCTTAGGATTAAAAGGGATCTTATACGTGGAGATGCGGGCTAAAAGATTAAGAAGAGATGCGCATTCTTCTCTTGCTGTTTTATTACCTAGTGCGATCTGGGATTTAATAAGTTTCCTATATGAGTTGAAAAGAACAAACCTGGAAGCAATAAAGAGCTTCCATGAAGGTATAATTGATGTGAAAGAGGTTCTAAGAGAAATTGAGGAGGTTGGCTACGAGATAGCCTTTTACCCAGAAACATTAAAAGAGGAGTACGGTATAGAGAGCTTTGTGGATGGATTGGAAGGACATGAAGCGCTCTTAGCATATTTTGGGAGACCCACATTTAATATAGACGGGATAGTTGCTGGCTATACTGGTCCTGGATCAAAAACTGTTTTACCAGCAGAAGCTTACGTAAAAGTGGATTTTAGGCTTGTACCTAATCAAGACGCAAAACGTATCGCAGAAGAATTATGTAACTTCGCTAAGCAATATGGCATAGAATGTAAGGTGCACTCAATGACAGAACCAGCTTTTACAAGCTTCAAGCATCCATTTGTTCAGAGGGTTCTGAAAATACTAAAAAAGATGAGGAGAAAGGTAAAAATAGCTCCTTGGTCTCCAGCTAGCGGACCAATGCACATTTTCACCAAATACTTTGGTCTCCCAGTAGTATCTGGGATTGGTGTGAGCTATTGGAGCTCCGGCCACCATGCTCCAAATGAAAATATTAGGCTTCAAGATGTGGAAGAAGCAATGAAAATTATTGAAGAGATTCTTAAGAGCAAAGAGATTCGGAGGGAGGAATAGTTTTGAAAAAACATCTTCATGAAGTGGAGAAATTTCCGGAGATAGTCAAATTCGCTATAATAACAGTGAGTACTTCGAGAGCAAAAGCAAAAGCGAGAGGGCTGGATATAGAGGATACAAGTGGTGATATAGCGGAGGAATTGATAAAAGAGAGAGGCTTCAAAGTAGTTTATCGGGACTTGATCCCCGATGGTATAAAGCCAGTCAGAGAAAGCCTAGATAAAGCACTAAGAGCGGGGGCAGAGATAATTATTTTTATAGGCGGAACAGGAATAACGAAGGATGATGTGACTATCGAGGCCATAGAGCCTCTCCTTGAGAAAAAATTAGATGGCTTTGGAGATATTTTTAGATTTCTTTCTTATCAGGAAGTGGGTTCAATAGCCATGCTTTCAAGAGCCATGGCGGGCGTATATAAAAATACCATGATCTTCTGTTTACCAGGTTCAACAAGTGCTGTGAAGTTAGGACTCACAAAACTTATCCTACAAGAAGCAAGGCATATAGTTTATCTATTAAAAAGAAAAGGAGACGCAAACTCTTACTCTTAATTCAATAATCAAGCCAATTTTCATGATAATATATCCGAAGTAGTTTTTTATCCTATTTTCTCTTTAGCACGAGAAAATCAACTTTTAGATCCCCCAGTAATGTTTTATAATGCTTAATCGGTTCCCAGAAGTCTTTGCTCTTCTCGATAAGTATTTCTTCTCTAGGAGTAAAAACTGCGAATATCTCTGCTCCAGTATTATACGAATACTCAGCAAGGGCTCTGTAGAGCTTGGGAATAGCTTCTGGCCGGGTAGTTCTAATACCATATGGAGGATTTGTAATGATGATGTCGGCTTGAGGGGGTTCTGAGGAAAAGATATCCGCTCTAAAGAATTTCGTGGTATCTTCTATTTCTAAATGCCATTCATTTTTCAAAAAATCTTTTAAAGTCAGTAAGTTCTCCGATGCTAGCTTAATATTTCTCAGGGAAATATCGCTTCCAAGAACTTTAACTCTCTTAGGAGCTTTTTCCATCATACCTTTTATTAGTTTCTCGCCAACATACTTGTCTCCAACGAGTTTCTCTGAAATTTCCTGGATTTTTTCTCTTCCCAGATCAGCCCCGATTGGTACCCTATGCAATATACAAGTATTTTCGAGTGGAATAGTTCCGAAACCACACATGGGATCATAGAGCACGTCGTATTTTCTCATAGCTGAAATAATTCTAATCGCTGAAGCCGCTGCAGTAGGTCTAAGAGCTGCGTGATGTACATGACGCCTCCAGCATCGTT
>JAHKLG010000198.1 GCA_029856625.1 Candidatus Njordarchaeota archaeon
AAAGGAAAATCCCTCATAGCAGTATTTTCTCTATCATATGGGAGACTATAAATCATAGAAAAACGTGGTCCGCACCACGCGCAAGAGTGAAAAGGGTATTGATAAAATCGAGAACTAGGATCAAGCACTTCTTTTAGACAATATTCGCATATGCTAAAGTCTGGTGGAATCATCGAATATAACTTTGCCCCCGGCTCACTCTTCAATATCTTAAAATCATCTATATTAATAATATTTGCCTCCTCAATAACCTTTTCCTCAATCTTGGCTGTTGGAGGCTTCTCTATGTCAAGTCTCTTCAAGAACTCCCTTATCTTTTCTAAGGAGCCTTGAATATGGATAAGTACTTCAGAGCCACCCATATTCTTTACAAATCCTTTCAAACCAAGATTCTTAGCTAGACGATAAATAAATGGTCTAAAGCCGACTCCTTGTACAATACCGCTTATCCATATCTTAACTGCCTTGATCATTTCATAAGAACCTCTTCTCTAAACTTATTCTTTAACTCCATTATTTTATGTCCACCAAATCTTGCCCAGATGCTACATGTCCCCTCACTAGAAACCATACATGGTCCTATCGGATGTTGTGGAGTACAAGCTTTTAGATAATAAGGACAATCTGTTGGTACCGCTTTTCCTAAAATTATCTCAGCACACTTGCATCCAGGCTTTATGTCAATAGCATTAGTGACTTTTACATCAAAATTTTTCCTAGCATCAAACTCTGAGAACTCCTCTTTTAGCAACCATCTGCTTTGAGGAATCACTCCAATTCCTCGCCAATCGCCATCGGTTGTGTAGAAGACTTCATTAATAATTTTTTTAGCCACAATATTTCCTTCCCACTTCACCACTCGCTTATACTCATTTATTGTTCTCGGTTTTCCTTCCTTAATGCATTTTAGAATTTCCAAGATAGCTAAGAGAACATCAATAGGCTCAAAGCCAGCAATTACAACTGGTAATCCATATTCCTCCGCCACAAAGCTCCATGCACCAGCACCAATTATCGTTGACACATGCCCAGGAGCTATAATTCCTGTTAAATTATGATCTCCCTGCAGGATGTATCTAACAGCTGGGACTGTTATCCTATATGAAGGCAATAATAATAGGTTCCGCGGAACTTCTTTTCTAACGAAAAACGATGCTACCGTTGGAGCTGTTGTTTCAAAACCAACGCCAAAGAAAACACTTTGCTTTTCATCTTTTCTCGAAATCCTGATAGCATCCATGAATCCATATACGACTATTACGTTTGCTCCATGTGCTCTAGCCTGAGCCAAGCTTTTTCTTGAGCCTGGAACCCTATACATGTCACCATATGTGAAAACTCTTATGCCCCCTTCAGCAAGCTTTATAGCTTCGTCAACTTCTCTAGCTGGAACAATGCATACTGGACATCCCGGCCCTGCAATAACATTCACATTATTGGGGAGAAGAGCTCTTAATCCATAGTAAGTTATTGTATGTTCATGCGTACCACACACATGCATTATGTTTATTTTTTCAAATCCATCTTTTTCTAGTTCCCTCGCTATTTCACGAATTTTCTTAGCCAGCTTAATGCTTGTCTCTCTATCCCTTAAGCGATTAAAGATGTCCAGGGAAGATCTAATCAACCTCCTCGCCTAGCAAATTCTTGGGGTGAGCTCTCCTGTTGGTTTTTCTAGAATTCTTAATCCTCCAGCTTTTGTTCTGAGAAGAACTATGCCCTCGTCTTCCTTCTTTACCTCTCCAATAATTCTAGCATCACTAAAACCATTGCGATGAAGAGCTTTAACCACATTCTCAGCATCATTTGGATCTACCGTCATTACAACTCTCCCTTCGCAAGCTAATGAAAGAGGATCAACCCCGAGCATCTCACTAAGAGCAATCACTTCATCCCTGATAGGTATTTCCTCCTCATCCACTATCACTGATACCCCTGATTTTTCCGCGATCTCATTAAGAGCCATGGCTAGACCCCCCCTAGTCGGGTCTTTCGCGGCATGGATCTCCCCATTCTCCATAGCTATTTTCATAACCCTAGTAACTGGCATGCAATCAGATTTTAATTCCCCCAATTCGGCATCTATACCCATTCTTAAAGCTGTTATTACAGCTCCGTGTTCGCCTATTGTTCCAGAAACAATAACTTTATCTCCTGGTCTCGCTTTAGAATCTAAGATAATCTTGTGTGAATCGGGTAGGTAACCGATCACCACGGTTGTAATGACTATTTTATCTATCTTTCCTTTGGGCATTACCTTGAAATCTCCTCCTAATAATGCAACACCCTCTGACTCAAAGACCTTGACCAGAGAGTCTATTATCTCCTCCAAATCTCTTAGACTAAATCCCTCCTCAACCACTATAGAATCTAGAGCCGCCACCGGAGAGGCTCCCATTACCGCTACGTCATTTATTGATCCCGTAGCAGCCAGCTTCCCAATATTGCCTCCTGGAAAGAATATTGGGTCTACTGTGTAGGAATCTATGGAAACTATGACGTTACTAGTAGAAGTAATTATTTGAGATGCGTCGTCAAAATAATCTAAACCTACTGCATTGTTTATGCTTCTCAGCTTTACTCTCGCGAAAAGTTTTCTGATTAAAGCCTCCATTTCTTTACCACCAGCACCATGCGCCAGTGTTATTCTATCGCTCATCCCTCCTCACTCTCCATACTAGCTAGAATTTGAGAAAGCAATTCTATCATTTCTCTATAATCTTCCTCGCTAATCTTAGATATTATCGCGCCAGCATGAACAATGACGTAATCCCCAGGCTTAATATCTGGAACTAAAAAAGCGTCAATAATTTTCTTGATGCCTCCACCATAATCTACGAGAGCTTTATGATCATCTACTTTCAAAACCTTAGCAGGAACTCCTAAGCACACTAGTCCCCACCCACTTTGAAATACATCTATCCTCTAACTTATGCTGAATTTATGGATCGATA
>JAHKLG010000199.1 GCA_029856625.1 Candidatus Njordarchaeota archaeon
ATTTATGCTGGTCATGGAGAGTTCGCTCGTGTAGTTATTTCCTCTGGAGATCATTTAGAGGCCTTCTATGATGCTATAGATGCCTTTAATATAGCAGAGAAGTATCAAGTTCCTGTAATTCATTTATTGGACAAGTTCCTAGCGAACTCAATAGCGACGATCCCCATTCCTGATTTCTCGAATATAAGAATTGAGAGAGGATCAATAGTCAGTGGGGCGCCTGATTATAAGAGATTTGATAAGAGGAATCTTGTATCGCCTAGAGCTTTCCTTGGATCTAATGCCGTGATGTGGCATACTGGTAATGAACATGATGAGTATGGTCATGTTTCTGAGGATCCACTAAATAGGATAGATATGTATGAGAAGAGGATAAAGAAGATGGCTCTTATTGACGAGGAACTTCCATTAAAGAAGAGAATCTCTCTCTACGGTTCAAAGAACCCACGCATAATCCTGATTGGTTGGGGGTACACTAAGAATCCAGTTATAGATGCTTTACCCAAGCTCGAAGAAAAATATGACATAGGCTACTTACATTTTAGAATACTGGTCCCATTTCCGAAAGACTATATTCACGAAGTACTTAATCGGGCTGAGATCATTATTGGTGTTGAGCATAGCTATAACGTTCAGATAGCTAATCTCGTAACCATGCACACTGGTATAAAAATTTCTCATGAGATAGTGAAATTTACTGGTAGACCAATTTATGAGAATGAGATAATTACCGCTGTCAAGGAAATTGTTGAGAATAAGAGAATCAGGGTGGTGCTTACCCATGGGGAATAAGCATAAGTGGAGAACTGATCTATGGATTGATTGGTGCCCTGGATGCGGTAACTTCGGAATACTTAACGCGGAGATATTGGCTCTGAAAGAGCTTGGACTAGATCCGAGGAAAATAGTCATAGTTTCTGGTATTGGTTGTTCTTCAAGGATACCTCATTATATAAATGTTAATGGAGTCCATACGCTCCATGGTAGGGGAATACCCTTTGCCCTAGGCATAAAACTAGCTAATCCTGAATTAACTGTTATTGTTCATGGTGGGGATGGAGACCTATTAGGCATAGGTATGGGACATCTGGTAGCACTGGGGAGAAGGAATCTTGACATCACAGTAATAATTCATAATAATGGAGTTTATGGACTGACGAAAGGTCAAGCTTCACCAACTCTGCCTCGGGGATTGAAAACAAAGGCTCTAACTAAGCCAAATATACAGGATGCTATAAATCCGATAGCTATAGCACTAGCCTCAGGCTACACATTCATTGCAAGAAGTTATGCATTTAATATAAGGCATTTGAAAGAGATTATTAAGAGGGCCGTGAAGCATAGAGGGAGCGCTCTAATAGATGTTTTACAACCCTGCGTTACGTATAATGATATTTACACTAGGGATTACTACGAGGAGAGAATATACATTCTTGATCAAGATACTGCTTGGGATCCGGTTGTTAGGGAGCCTAGCGAAGAAGAAGTAGCTAGAAAGTTGGATCAAGCTTGGGTTAAGGCAATGGAGTGGGGTGATAGAATACCAATAGGAGTATTTTATGAAAATCCTTACATACCTACGCTTGAGGAGAGAATATCCTCGGAAATCCCAGAGTATAGAGAGAAGCCTCCAGCTTTACAGAAGATATGTAATGAAAAAGGAGAACCTATCATCACGAGGGATATCTTTAAGATACTATTCAGAGATAAAATAATTCGTGTAAGAAACCGTTATAAATCTTGAGGAATTCGTCTAATGCGCTAATAAGTCATTGCTCGCATATTCTCCCTAGTTATTAAAACTTATTGTTAAAAAATCTTCCATCATCTCGCGTGTGAGATAATTTCCCGATATGCTGCTTTAACCAACCGATCCTACTTACATCATTTCTTATGTCGAATTCTGGGACATAGGGTTTTATATCCAAGAGAGGTGTGCCATCCACAATATCTATATCTCTTACGTAAAGTATGTTTCCCTCAATTTTATCAAGTCGCACCACGGATATACCTATAGGATTTGGTCTCGCGGGAGCCGTGTAGCGAAGACTCCATGAGGCGTATTATCCAATATGAGGTTTTACTATAAGTGAATAGTCCTTAATTAAATGAAAGTGATAGATCAAAATTATATGCGAAAAATCCTCAAGATCCTTAAGACCCGCTGCAAACTCTGGAAATACCTCTACTGTTCCTCTGACACCATAAGCAGTTATAGGTTGTATGGGAGTACCGCGTGGAGTTTTGAAAGGTGAGTGAATAATACCTATCTGGCGATATTTTATTATGCGAGACACATCTAGCACCAAATGATTTCTAGTGAATCAAAAATGGTTGAAGTATTTTAATGCTGTAAAATCAACTGTAGCTAGATTTTTGAGTTCTTCCCCTATGTCAGAAAGGGATATGAGGGCTATAACCCGAGATGTCATTGGGAGACGTTCCCTCTCTTCCAAAATTCTATAATTTTCACCGATTAATCATGACCGAAATTACTTTTCAGAATCGATAATTAATAAATATAACGAATAGCTAATAACTATGACCCATATTAGAGTCTCTTAAAAAGAATGGCAGAGAATGCTCTCACAGCGAATAAGAGTTTACTAGCCACTATTTTTAGTTAAGAATTTCTTAACGATCTTCTTTAGTAGTTCTATGAGGGTTCTGATGTCTTCTAATCTGAATTCTATATTCTCGCTTTCGAGTATTTCTTTTAAAGTAATTTCTAGGGAGGGTCTAATAATGAGTATTTTTGGTTTTATCGGACTTATTATACTTTGTAGCTTAGCTTTTTCTGAGCCTAAGTATATCTTGAATGCCTCAAGATCTATTTCAAATAAATTGTAATTAGCTGAGAGCTTAGAGGGATCGATTGTTAGTCGTATTTCGAGGTGATATGATCTAGGGGGCTCTAAGATTAGTTTTTGATCTCTTAGACTTGAAAGATCG
>JAHKLG010000002.1 GCA_029856625.1 Candidatus Njordarchaeota archaeon
CATTTCTCAAATCCTAGAATTCTGCGAAGAAAAAGCACATAATCTTATCTCCAAGAAGTATTCTGGCAAACTACTAGCCTTCACAATTGAAGCCGACGTCACAGTGAAGAACAATTTTGTAAAGGCTTTACTAGAGATAAATGTAATAATTAGTCCATTATCCCCATTAGTTATGCAAGAAGAAAAAATAGCCGAATACGCTGCAAATGTTTTCATTAACTGCTTTCAGAAGAGGTTAAGAAAACATGGAGAAAAAAACTATGAGGAACGAAGAACAAGTAACCCCAAAGGAATTCCTGGAAGGAATACTTAATTGCGACAAACCCATAATTATACTACCCCATGAACAAGCAGATATAGATGCTTATGCAACGGCATGGCTTTTTCGAGATTTTCTTAAATTAAGAG
This sequence comes from Candidatus Njordarchaeota archaeon, assembly GCA_029856625.1. Classification (GTDB taxonomy): domain Archaea; phylum Asgardarchaeota; class Njordarchaeia; order Njordarchaeales; family Njordarchaeaceae; genus Njordarchaeum. Next base: position 409 of record JAHKLG010000002.1, read on the forward strand.
GAAAGAAGGCATATATCTATCTTGATTCTCCCTCGCTTGAACTACGTCGTTTTATAGAAGCCTTAAATTTGAAGACCTTCAGCGATGATTATGATCGCGTTCTTAAAATGTTGGAAGAAACAGAAGAATACTGCCTCCTACTAGTAGATATTCATGATTATCGTAGATTCTCATCAAGCAAGATAAAGAATCTCGTGGAGAGATCAACAATTATTTTCATAATTGATCATCACTATGGCCAAATACCGAGAGAAAAAAAGATTGTGGCTTATAGGAGGTTTTATCCATCTTCTTGTGAGGTTGCACTAGAACTATTAGAGAATGAAAAAGAATTCGCGATGCTTATAAAGAGGAAAGAATTAGCAAATGCTTTAATCGGCGCGATTCTCTTCGATACTAATTTCTTTCTCAACGCTCAACCAAGAACATTTTACCACATTTCAGAGCTTGTTAAAAATGGTGATTTAAAGCTTGTTTATCAAATACTAAAGGAAAAACAGAGAGAACTCCCAGAGAGAATAGCAAGACTAAAAGGTGCTCAAAGGCTCCAACTACTAAAAATTGGGAACACTCTAATAACAGTGAGCAAAATTGGATCATATGAATCATCCGTCGCCAATGCTCTACTCTCATTAGGCGCTGACATTTCTCTCGTAGTCTCAAGGAAAAAAGAGAACTCTAAGAGATACATCAGAGTAGTTGGGAGAAGCAGAAAAAAAGTAAACATGGCCGCGATTTTTTCTAAACTCGCTAAAAGTCTCGGAGGAGTTGGAGGAGGTCATGAAAGAGCAGCTGCTATTCAGATTCCTGTGGATAGAATCCAAAGCGAAGAAGAATTGGTAAAAGAAATAATCAAAGAGATCCTTAAAATATTGCAGAATGCATTATCTTAACCCTTTCCGCTTCCTAAAGAATTCTCTTATCCTCGTTATTCCCTCAACAAGCGTTTCTGGGGATTCGATTACTGGAGCAAATGATAGCCTTAGCCATCCTTCAAAACCATTAAAGTCTACTCCAGGAGCTAATGCTACTTGATACTCATTTATAAGAGCTTTCCAGATCTCTTTTGAGTTGGGATTATATCTTGATGCATCAAAGAAAACATAGAAGCCGCCTTCTGGCTCTAAAACATAGAGATCCTCAATCTCTTTGAGCAAGTTAACAGTCTTCTCTGCAACTTCCTTGTACTTCAATTTCCCTTTTTCATAGAATTCTGCTAGTTCCTTAAGGGCATCATCATCATTAAACAGCTCTGTTAAAACTACTTGAACCGGACTACTGGGTGCTAACGTCCTGGCTTGCTCGATAGTCTCTATTGCTCTCACTAATTCCTCCGGAACTATTAAGTATGAGGCACGCCATCCCGGAGCCCTCAGCTCCTTGCTAAGAGTGCATGAAAAAATCTCTTGATCTTTGGGTTTTCTTGCAAGGTACTTTGGTTTTTCTTTAAAGATAAAGGCCCTGTATGCTAGATCAATTAAGATATAAATTCCTTTTTCTTCCGCGATATCGTTTAATGCTGAGAGCATTTCGTCAGTCCATACTTGACCATCGGGATTACCAGGAGACGTTATTACTATTAATTTTGTACGCTCGCTGATGAGAGCTTGTAATTCATCAAAATCCGGAGAGAATTTTCCGTCCTTTATAATTTTCCAGAATTTAGCTTTAGCCTTTCTCCCAAGTTCTAGTTCAAGCTGTCTTACATAATTAAGATATCCAGGAGACGTAAAAATCACTTCATCCCCTGGATTAAGGAGAGCTAAGTATACAGCACCAATTTGCTCAGTACTTCCTAGTCCAAAAATTATTTGATTCCATTCAACTTTTCTTCCCCAAATTTTTTCTTCATAATGAGCTATCGACTCCCTTATTTCTGGATACCCAAGGGTAGGAGAATACTGTGCTGCCTTAATCCAAGAGTCTTCTTCGGAAAAAACTTTTAGTGTTTTTTCCTTTAGAACTCTGGGGGGAGGATCCTGAGGCCATCCCCCTGCAAGATATATGAGAGGGCGCGGAAATTTTTCAGGATGCTTCCTAAATTCTGCAACTAGATTCATTATTTCCCTAATTGAAGAGGGGTGCTCAATCATCCATTTAGCCAAATCGCTAATCATATATTAATCACCTCTACGGAAGAATCTGCTTCACAAACCATTCAGCATTAAATGGTAATAAATCTTCATATTTCTGTCCAACCCCTATGTATAATATCGGCGCTTTAGTTATGTAACAGACTGTTATAGCCGCTCCACCTTTTACATCAGCATCCACCTTGGTGAGAATATTGGCATCAATGCCCACCTTTTCATGAAATTCCCTCGCTTGATTAGCTAAGTCATTTCCCGCGAGCGCATCCGCTATAAATATCTTAATATCCGGCTTAGAGACTCGAGCGATTTTCTTCATCTCTTCCATTAAATTAATATCCGTACCTAACCGCCCCGCGGTATCTATTAATACCACGTCCTTCCTCTTTGCTCGTGCATGAGCTATCGCATCGTACGCCACGGATGCCGGATCTGCTCCGTAGTTTCTCCTTATAAGAGTAACTCCAAGTTTCTTCGCATGCTTTTCTAATTGCTCAATTGCCCCAGCTCTGAACGTATCTGAAGCAACTAGTACTGGTGAAAAACCCCTTTTTTGAAAAAGCCATGCCAATTTGGCTATCGTAACTGTCTTACCCGAACCATTTGGTCCTAAAAATAAGATAACAAAGGGTCTCCATTCCTCACCAGCTTTCATATGTTTAATATTTTCCTCTCTCCTCTTACTTATTAGAGTAACTAAATCAACGCTTTCCTTAGGAGTTAAAATTTCAAGAATTTTTTTCCTAAGGACGCTTTTTATAAACGCCTTTATATCAGTAAATCTCCTTACTTTTTTTCCTACAAGTTCCTTTTTCAACTCCTTTACTATCTCATCAGCAACACCAACTGCTACATCATTCGCTATCAGGGATAACTCAAGCTCCTTTAAAATCTTGTCGAGTTTTTTCTCTGAAATCACCTGCTGAGAGAGCTTCTCCACAACAATGTTCAGAGATACTTTTAATCGATCAAACACGCTTCTTCACCAGATTAAGTCATAAGCTTAAAAATAGTAGCTAAGAAATGAATTCTTTAAGATAGTTCTTATAATATAAAAGGAGACTACAGAGAATTAGAGTCTAGAAGAAATTTGCTATTTATTTTGGTGCTGAGTATTGAAACATGAAAGAAAAGGATATGTACTGGGAATCGATATAATTCCAGGGGACAGAAAAGACCCAAAATTCGCGTACGTAGTATTAAATGAGAATGGAGAAAAAATCTCTTCTGGAGAAATCCAACGTAGTACCTTACTAAACTTTATCCGTGAACATAAGATCAAAGTATTAGCCCTCGATAACATTTTTGAGTTATACCCCTCAACAAGAGAAATAATCTATTTCCTAAAATTGGCTAAAGTAAGACTTATTCAAGTCACAGGACCACCAGGAAAAGCGCAGAAGCTCTCTCATATAGGGCGAATGTATAAGCTATGGAAAGGTGGTAAACTCTCTCCCCATGATGCCGCTGAGTTAGCTGCAAAATTGGCCTGGTCGGGAATTGGATCTGAGGTTAAAGTCTTTGAAGATATTACAGAAATAACTATTTCGCGTACGAGATCATTGGGGGAAGGAGGGCAACACCAGGCAAAGTATGCTAGGATAATTGCTTCCGCGATACAAAGTGTTGTAAAAGAAATCGAAGACACTCTACGTAAGCATAATATGTCATTTGACATAGCGATGAGAGAGGGAGATTATGGAGTAAAGGGTGCAAAGATCTACGTGTATGAACCTTACGAGAAGGTTAGGGGAGTCGTAAATGAATACCATGGTAACCTTTTCAGAATTGAAGTAAAACCATTAGAAAAAGAAAGATTAATTTTCACAGGCCAAGATACCCTTAGCGACAAAAAACGCTTTTTAATCTGTGGAATAGATCCAGGAGAAACTACAGGTCTAGCCATCTTAGATCTCTCAGGCAGAATTCTCCATATAAGTAGTAAGAAAGAATTTGGTTTATCCAATATACTCGAAACGATTTATACTTACGGAAAACCTGTACTAATCGCAACAGATGTTCCTAAACTTCCTCAATTTATTGAAAGAATTTGCAGAAAAACGGGCGCTATTCTCCATGTACCAAAACAAGTGATAGGGGTCTCTGAGAAAAATGAAATCATAAGGCAACTTGGAATAAAGGTAACTAATACCCATGAGAGAGATGCTTTAGTAGCTGCTTTAATGGCATATAAAAAATACCAAAAAGTTTTTCAAAAAATTGACAAAATCCTTTCATACATACCCTTTGATTTGGATCCTAATGAGATAAAGCGAGATATACTTTTTGGATTATCAATAAAAGAAGCGATTTATAGGGCATTTGAGAGAAATATTACCTCATTATTACGAGCTGAGGAAAAACGTGAGAAAGCGATTATAACTGGTGATCAGAGAATATTGGAGGAAAATAAGAAACTCCACGAGAGAATTGTTGAACTAGAAAACAGAATAAGTTTCCTAGAAAGAGAAATAGATACTCTCCAGCAAGCATTAAGGGAGAAAGAAAAAGAAATCTCTAAGCTTAAAGATGAGATATTTCTAGAGAGGCAAAAATATAGACAGAAGATTCAGCATGAGCTAGAAAAAATTAAGGATAAACACGTTAAGGAATTAGAAAACGAAGTGTCTAATCTTCGTTTAAAACTTTATAGATATCAAAGAAAGGTTGAAAAACTGTCTAGAATTATCGAGAATCTCCTTAGAATTATTAAGAAATCCTCTTCAGAAATTGTAATAAAGCGCGTGGAATCTCTTACGAGAGAGGCGATTGAAAAACTCGACAAGACATATGGTATTGTAGCAGGAGACGTGCTTTATATTGTTAATCCTAGTGGAGCTGGAGAGAATATAGCCAAAACTCTCGTTAATAGAGGAATAAAAGCCATTATAATCGAAGAAAAGACATTACCTGAACCCGCGCTTCAAGTATTTGAGCAAGCATCTATACCTATACTCTATCCAGAAGATTTCGATCCAGCCTTAAATATTGAAAACGAAGACATAATGATCATTTCATCTAAATCTCTAGAAAAGGCTATCAAGAACGCGGAACTTAGAAATATGTCAGAGGAAGAAAGAAACTATTTCATAGTCATGGAAATCATAGATGAATATCGTAAGAATAGAAAGAAAATGTTTGAATAATTATGTCTTTACCCGCCTTTTTCTCCGCCTTTCTCCTTTAGGTGATATCCATTTCGTTGTTATTATTCCAAATAGGATTATTAGTATCATCACAATAGCTATTGCTATCCATAATTCCCAATATTTTTTCTCTTCTTTCTCTTTCAGTTTAACTTCAGAAATTACTTTTAGCGTTACACTTTTGCTAATAACGAAACCGAATTGGGAAATCATCTGAACGTCCACGATAATCGTTCGAGAATTATTTGGAATTAAATCTATCTTGAAGCTATATATTCCTGGTTCAGTTACATTTTTTTCAAAGCTTCCAGTGGTTAATGTGGCATTGCTTGCATCTAAGATCTTGTAGTATACCTTTAATGTGGTATTTCCGTAACCTTCACCTACTTGAATTCCAATGTACCCTGGACTTAATTCGTATAGATCCCAGCCCGTTATATTGATAATCGGATAAATACTCAGCGCGGCAATTCCTTTTTCAATTACTTGACTAAGGTACGCAATCGAAACCTCTGGTGCTTCTAGTCCAATAGATTTCCTCCATACGTAATTTCTGAATAGGTATACAAAAGCTGGATATAAATCTCTGAATCCGAATGTTAGAAATGATCCGCTTGCATTAAGTAGTATAGATGTGTTAGAATCTAATGCAAGTAATACTCCGTAATTCTGTAATTCTTCTGGTATCTTTTTCGCCTCATTAGCGATATCTATGAGAATTATGCGAAGAGACTCCCTCCCAAATTCATTTAATATTTGCTCATATAGAGTTGCGATCCATGTTTTTACTTTATTAACTGCTATTTCATCACTCATGTTAAGGTAGATTAAAATGGTTATTTCTTTGAAATCATCTATCGTTAGCTTACTTCCATTAATTAATGTTATATTCAATGCAGTAAGCGGACCATAAAGCGGGGACACAGTGTAAGGCGATCCATAAGTGCATTGATGGTAAGCATAGAAATTCGATGTTGCTAGTAGACTTTCATTTAGTGATAAATCTTCTGAAATATTCCTAACAAAAAAGACCTCATAACCATTCATATATTCAGAGTTATTAGTAATGTTTTTCACGTATTCAATAGGTAAAATATTTATCTCCATAATATTTCTCCAGAAGTTATCATTGTTCTTGAATTCTTCTAATAACCATAAGGCCGCCTCATATAAACTTGAAAAATTCATTAGACTTCCATTAGAGAATTTTATTGTTGCAACAGGTAAAGTGTTATTCTTAAGAAATCTTGGAGCATAATTATACGCCCTTAAACTGTTCGTAATATTAACGCTTTTAGACTCCTTACTCAACGAATCATTAAGTGGCGTGAAAAAAATCATTGTTATGATCAAGAGTAATACTGGAAGACTTTTTTTCAGAGATTGCACTTAGAATCACCAAATTATTAATTTACTAGGATGTTAATCGTTACTTCTATGTTAAGATGTTTTATTAATGCGCTCGTTTAGCCTATTAATTATATCCTTTAAGAGGTTTAGTATTTCCTCTTGTCTTTCTGCTGTTTTCTTGATGATATCTAGAAGGTTAGATTCTAAACTCGTAACCTTGTTGAATAATTCATCTAGCTGTGATTGAACATTTTTCAATCCCTCAGCTATACTCCGCAAATCTTTAAATTCCTCGTATTTCTCACCCTCCTCTCTCTTTCCTCGCTCTACTTTCTCAATCAATTCCCCAGGCTTAACTCGTGCTTCTTGAATTTCTTCTTTAACAAATTCTCGTTCGATCTCTGGTATCCGCAGAAGCTCTTTTTTAACACTTACCTCCTTTATAATCAACTCTCTTACATTTGGAATCTTCTTCTTTTCTCCAATGAGCCAAAATAGAATATTTACAAAGATCTGCGCATTATCATAATGCTTAATCCAATCATTACTAAACATTTTATAAGAACCAATCACACCTAGTCTCCCATTTCCGTATCGAGATATAACTATAACCGGCGCATTCGGTGGGTTATGTCTAGGACTTGTTATCGCTATTGGCTTGGTGTGAGCTCTTTGCTTTATTATAAAGGAGCACCCCTCGGGATAGATTATTTTTTCTACACCAAAAGTTATGCTATCAACTTTATTGAATGTGTTTATTATGACTACACTACTTCTTTCTCCTCTAACAATATCACATCGTGGGAAAATTCCAGCTAATGCTGTGATTTCTTCTAAATTATTAACTAGACCTACATCACCGAATTTATCAAACATTATGAGAAGAGAACCTCCTCTCACAAGGAAATCGCGGAGAACAGCCAATTCCTCCTTCTCATATTTGTAATATGTCTTTGCGGGAATTACTAATACACGTGCCCGTCCGATTAACTGCTCATCGAAGGAACTCATTTCAATTATGTTAAAGTCTAGATTTACGAGGAGTCTTGCAAGTTCATTGTACTCTCTCTTAATATTGCCTAGGACAGATTCTTGGTCAAAAAGAATTGATATCTCACTTGTAGACAACTTATTCACTCTCTTTCATGTCTCACAATTCAATAAGAGAGAATAATAGCTAAAAATATCACTAATTAAGGTAGGATTAGAATGTGAGACAAAGAAGGTGGTGCCCCGGGCGGGATTTGAACCCGCGTCGCGGGATTGAGAGTCCCGCATGCTTGACCGGGCTACACCACCGGGGCGCTTTATTAAATCCTTTTTCTTAGTAGTCTTGAGAATAGATTTTTAAGTTTTTCTTTATTTCTCCACGTATTATGCTTGAAAAGAAAAATTTATTCTCCATAGAAAAGGATTTCATTCAATCTCATTACAGCAAGAATTATCTTTTTTCTGTTCTTACTAACGTCTTTTCTATAGCCAGCCAATTCGTTTAAAATGCTTCTTATTTCTCGCTGCTTATTTATATCTGCTAATGTCTCTAATGCTCGCCTAATTTTTAGCAATAACCTTTTTACTTCAAATTTTATTAGTTTCTTATTGATTACTCGAGAGACATGAAGCATTTCTCCCATTAGCATTTTTCGAGCACGGTCTTCTTGCACCGCTTCTACTATCGCATCCTCCGTATGCACAAAGAGCTCTGAGTAGTATATGGCTCCTAAAATCTCCTTATCTATATGAGTTTTTGGTCTCACACGTATAATTGCTTTAACATAGTCCTTCTCAAGCGGGAATAACCTTACTTCAGCCTCAAATAAATCAGTCTCAAATTTTTTGAGAGCAATATCCTCTGATGAAAAGAATAACAGCGATTTTAGATAATTTAAGGATCTTTCTATACGCTTCATTCTTTCTTCTATTCTCTCTAGCAGGCTCATTCCATTTTACCTCAAGCGCTCTTGAAAGGTCTGATGTGTTCTGGTCTTGCTATTACTTTTTTCATTTTTCCGCCATCCCTAATTAATATTACGTAAGCTCGCCCCCTCTTTTCGATAATTGTACCAATCTTTCCGTGAAATCTTGGATGGGGCATTCCCTTATGAATACTTGGATCAATTTTTATTACTACTTTATCGCCCACGTTGTATGGATATATTATTCGGCTTAATGGTGGAAGTCCTCTTTCACGAGGAGATTTTCTAAGAATTTGTCTAGTTCCTGCACGAAATCCCTTTGAGTGCTTCAATGCAATCCCTCCTTGTATCTCGTAATATATCTCATTCCATCCTTGAACAACTTTATAACTGTTTTCCTTCTAGACTCATTAACGATAATAGTCTTCAAAATATCAATAATTTGGGCTTTTCGTAGAGGAATAAGCCCTAAGTTCTGCATTATATAAATTATTAACGTTACTAAGGCATGAGAAATGCTCATGCTATTTTCTAGAATAATCTTTGAATAATTTATGATAATTAATTCATCTACATGCTTAGCCAATGTCCTCAAACGCTTTTCAAATTCCTTCTTTTCATAGGCTACGTAACGAAAACTATCTAATACGATTAGATATGCTGTTTTTTCCTTTAGTAATTCGGCTAGGATGTCAGTATTTAATATTGATATATCAAAAATTATGGCAAGATCTACCCTATCTCTGACTAATGATATATCAAAAATTTCCTCCCCTACACTAATAATGGTCACAGTATATACGTTCTCCCTAGTCTTTTGAAGAGGAAGAACTTGAATACGAGTCTGAGAGCTCTTACCTGCATCTTCTAGGTGTATCCTTTTAATAAAGCTTACGAGAAGAGATATAACTTCCTCAATAGCTCCTAGTAGGAGAATTCTTAATGCCATTTTCACGTGTCCTCCTTAGATGCGCTTTCCTCTATTATAGCATTTATTGGGCAAAAAATCTCACAGAAACCGCAACTCATGCATTCAATGGGATCTATAAGAATAGCCCCCTCAAAGTTCCTTTTAATTGCTGAACAATGAGTATTGAGCGCGCATTGGCCGCATTTTGTGCATATTTTATAGTTTATCATAATCTTCTTCTTCTCAAACCTTTGTTTCTTAGAAATTATTAAAATTTCTGGTATTTCTCCTGGAGAATTGCGCAGATTTATCAATTTATCTGGTGTATCAACATAATAGGGGTTCGCGCCTTCCCTCCTTAATATCCTCTCTAATCTTTTTCTAGATGTATCATCATTACAGACAATAAGAAATCTCGTCTCCAAGCCTTTTCTAATCGTTGAAATTATTTCATAAATTGAGTTAATGTCGTGTTGTAGAAGGAAATCCTCTATTACTATTAAGTCTCCTTTCTCGAAAGAATTAGCTTTAAATTTTGTTGAGAACCTTATGGTTACTCCAATATTTTTTTCACAAGCTTTTTTCCATTGCTCGGCATTATTTAAATCATTACTATATATTATTAACCTTTTAATGCCAAACATGCGCATAAAATTGATTGTTGCTGAGATCCATGGCGTATTTATAGTAGGTAGACTCTTATGCATCATTGTTACTATCTCTTGAGTCCTCATCACCGCATCTAAAAAGTCGCTCGTAAAATACCTAACCTCCTTATCTAGAATCTTCTTAAAGGATTTATAGTAATGAATCTTGGGAATAAAATCAATTTTCCCCTCCATATAGATTTTAGAAAGTTCTTTAATGAGGAGATTTGCTGGAAAATCTGATTTCAAATCAATTAATACTATCTCAATGGGCTCATTATCCATTATTGTTTCAAGTATTTCTGGTATCATTGGATACGAAAAGCCTAATTTAACTAAGGATGGTCTCTCCTTCCAGCTATAACTAGACCATATGGAGTTAATAACTGAAGATGCATAACCAATAGTGATGACTGTAACTTTTTTATTCTCTGGAAAATACTCGAAAAACTCTTTTGCATTCACTAAGTTTCGCAAAAAGCGCTTCTTGTCTTTTGCTATAATACTAGTAAGTAATTTGGACCTTCTTTTAGAGCGCGATCTATGAGGTAGAGGGGGGAAAATTACCTGTTTGAGGATTATGCTTTGGGGAACGTATAGTATTATTGGCATATACTTTTTCTTCAACGCATCCGATAAAGCTATAATCCCGTCTCTTAAATCCTGGAGATTTTTTGGCTCTATTATAAGAATATCCTTACTCACATTGGTTATTATACTCCGAGAATCTACGCAATTCTCAGAGAAAGTGTTCGTCATTATTATCCATAAACCATTTCTTATCATGTGTTTAAGGAGGATTGGTGGTGAAGAGAGAAGGTCTTCTTCAAACACTAAAACAGCATAATTATTTCTAGTGACTAAATCATGTTCTACAATACTTATTAACTCTCTATAAAATACTGTGTCGATTGTGCTTTCCTTTAATTTAACTATGCGAGATTTGATAGAATACGGAATGAATACTCCTTCAACCCCGATACTTTCTAATCCAGCCATTAAATAATCTAATCCAGAATACATTTCAGACAACTTTAGTTCACCACAGTCAATATTTCTGCCGAATTTTCTTTAACAAGAATAGTATGCTCAAATTGCACAACCCATAATCCTCTTGATTCCAATAATGGAGGGTATAGATAAACGAGCCCTCTTTTATTGTATTGTATAAAGTTGTTCAAAAGCTTAATGTAATCCTTTTTCCTTTTAGTAATCCATCTTGCAGCAAAGGGTAAGTGATTAAATTTTTTAAAAAGAAGATTAAGAAAGTTATCCGAGATTTTTCTAATCTCCTCACTTATTGAAAATATATGCGTCTTATTCCATAGGGGTCTTGTGGAACCATCCTTGGAGGAGGGGACTAAGAAAGGTTCTATAGCTAATACTTGTCCTTTTCTAACTTTAATACTCTTGCCCTTTATCGGTTTGTTGGGAATAAAAATGCCAGCATGAAGCTTCCAGCGCTCTATTGAATGCCCACCTAAATCTTCTAATACTCCAAATCCTAATTCATGTGATTTCTTCCATATTATTTCGCTAATATCGCTGACCCTAATGCCATCTTTCACCACTTCGATAGCTTCTTCTAAAACTTCTTTACCAGCTTTTAATAGCCTTGTCATTATTTTCGATACGTTGCCTACGCTAATGCTTAATGCTGCATCTGCTATTGCCCCATTAATATGAGCACCTACATCAATTTTTATAATCCCACTACCAGGAATCTTAGTCAAATCTCCAGGTAGGCCCGCATAATGAGCAGCAATTTCATTTATGGATATATTAGCTGGAAAGGCGGGTTTTGCGCCTTTTTTAATTATCGATTTCTCTATAGCCTCACATAACTTAACGATGCTCTCCCCCGGCTTTAGTGATCGCACTTCCTTTAAAACTTCTGCAACTATACGTCCAGCTTCTAACCAATGCTCTATCTTCCTATCAGTCATGATGATTCACCAATTCTTCTTAACTCTTGCAAAAAAATGATAAAATAAACTATGATCCAAACCGTTGCGCCTACAAAATAAATCAAAGCTTGGTAAGCTACGTATATCTGGTAGTTTACAAATCCAGAGAGGTAACGAAAAGATTCGATAGAGAATATCGTCGTATACATAATGACTGATAAAGCGGTAATTTTCCCTCCAAGACCTACCCTATTAATTCCCTTAAACCATCTAATTATGTTTGAAATTGCCAATATGCCTAAGCATGGAATATATAACCATGGGAAGAGTTGAGGAAGATAAAGGTATGCCAAAGCGAACATTACAAAGAAGATTATTTCCATCAAATATATTTTCCTTCTCGGTATCACTACCGTTGGATCATATTGCTTAGCTCCTTCATATATTAGCAATGTAAAATCCCCAATACTACCCGCAGCCACAACTAATGAGGATACTATGTAGGATATTTCTATCGAATCCTGAAAGAGCATAGTAAAATGTCTTAAAGACCACTTTGTGATCGTTAAGTAAAAGAGGATCACTATTTTTGCTAAGGAAACGAAGGATAAGAGAGCTAGAAGGATGAAGATAATCATGCCCTTTCTTCGCTTCTTAGCAATTAAGTAAGGGAGTATTATTACGAAAAAAACGAATGAAAATAGCGGTGTGACCACGGGAATTAAAAATAGGAATAATACTGTTACTACAAGAATGGAGAAGAAAGTCACCTTGGAAATCGGAAGCTTGCTTAACTCCTTAAGGAGAATATCAATCGTTTTAATATGGATTTCATAATAGTATAAAAGGAAAAAAATCCACGGAGCAAGCAAAACTGTAACCAATAATAACATCCATAAAATTGAAATTCTAAACTCGATCCACGCACTCATTAATACACGAGATAACCATAAAAAGTACAAGACTATAAGGATTACAACCATGTAATACGCTATCTGAGAGTATCTAGAACTGCTCTCTTCCATTTAAAACGCCGATAAAACTTATATTATAGAAGCATACTCTGGAAAGATATGGAGCATGCGGGGGTTCCCGAGTGGTCAAAGGGGCCTGGTTCAGGACCAGGTGGCGCAGGCCTTCGCGGGTTCGAATCCCGCCCCCCGCACTATACACAATCTTCCATAGTTGCTAAACCTTAGCTGTCATGATGAGCGGGCTACACTTTGAGGATTACCGATGAGATATTGAGAGTATGCTGATAACTATATCAACAATACCTTTATTCTACATAAACACCGCGATTCTGAGGTTTCGCTATGAGACATAAATAATCTCTCTGAATCCTTTCTTTTGCACTAATAGCCTTGCTCCAGTCTTTAAAAAGCGCTATCACACAGCCTCCAATGCCCGCTCCCGTAAGCTTAGCACCTATAGCCCCCGCTTTCCTTAAAGCAAATACTACTTTCTCAATTTCCTCAGAACTCACTCCTATCGCTGATAGTAATCCTTGGTTAATATTCATTAGATTACCAAGCATTTCCAAATCCATATTACGATTCTTAAACATATTCCACACCCTTTCACTAATTTCACCAATAATATCGAAGATTCCATCAATAAAGCTTGGTAGCTTTTTTCTTAGTTCTGCTACGTATTCCACTGCTTCTTTAGTTTTTCTCTCCACTCCTGTATACACTAGAAGAAGAGGCAGCTCGTTCTCAACATTTAGTCGCTCTATCCTTGGCCCCTCTTCACTCCTAGTGAATTTGATTACCCCACCATACGTCGCGATATAATTATCGATTCCGCTTGGACGGCCATGAGATACTTTCTCCGCTTCATAAGCAATCTCATTAATAAGATTAGCCGACAATGATATCCCTAAATATTTTAATACAGCAGCAGTGAATGCGACCGCTGTGGATGCTGATGTTCCTAATCCTGAGGCCGCTGGCGCTTGAGTAGAAATGTGAATTTCAATGCCCTTTAACGCATTTACCTTCTTAGGAAATTTCTTAGCTATAACGTCAATTATCCTCTTAAATGGTTTAAAAATCGGTGGTGGTTCTTCATTAAAAACGTTCCATTCGATGTTATAGTTCTCTGATAATATCTTCATGCTCCTTTCCGGTGATTCTTTTAGAGTTACTCTTGTTCCCAGATTTAACGCCATTGCGATCGCTGGATAGCCATACACTACAGCATGTTCTCCAAAAAGAATTATTTTTGAGGGAGAAAACGCCCTAATAATCCGTCTCATAATATCCGTCTCTCCTTAAATTTATTTAAGTAAAGCCAGAGCTATTCTTTCGAGTAGTATTTTTTCGATCCATTCATTAACATTATCATAAGATCTTTTAATAGCTCGAACTTCTTCTCTAGTAACCCTATATTGCTCAATAATTCTTTTTATGCATGGTTTACATTGATTAATATACTTATCCACCTCTATTGCATCAGAAAATCTCTTAAGGTAAGTTCTCACATCATCGAGATTCCAACTCGCGTCCTTTGACGCGAAGACTACTATGACGTACTTCTCACTCTCCTTTATTTCGAAAAATTTTATTGCCTCTCTTATCTGGTCGGTACCCGCTAACCTTAATAGTAATTCAAGATTTGGTTTTTTTGCTCTATTCTCGCCCATCTTAAAATCTTTTAACACTATGTTAACTGCATGAAAGATTATTTTCAAATCGATAATTAGCCAGCACGGCAACAGGGCTAAGAATATGTTTCTAGATTCTAGATAGTTTATGATTTCTTCCATTTTACTTCGTTTTCTTACAATGCAAAACAGGAAACCAAGGAGATCGAAATCCACCTTTATTCCCCAGTTAATACTCTCGTATTACCCAGAACATATTTGGAAAAAACTCTTTCTTATAAGCGTAATGTACTCTAGAACTTTTCAGAATTTATTATCTAAAGGTTATTTTTATGCGAATGAAACTTGTAACTGTACACCTTCCTGAGAAATTTTTAGAAGCATTAGATGCACTAGTAGCTGAGGGTCGTTATCCTAATCGCAGTGAGATAATAAGAATAGCCATTAGAGAATTCTTGCGAGAAGAGTTTTGGGGAACAAGAAAAATCAGGAAAAATAATAGAGCTGAAGAAATTCTGTAACTCTTTATTACTATTTTTTAGCCTCCCCTAAGCATAGAATTTCTTAAAAGAAAACGTCTTAAGAAGTCCTCCTCGTTAATATCTCCGAGAATTTCACTTAATTTAACAGATTTGATACCTAATTTCTCTTTTACACTTCTGTATTCTTGAAGAGATTTAATCCTACCCTTATAAATTAATATTCTCAAAACTCTCTTTGGGTTATACCCAGCAATTCTCACTATTTTTTCATCAAGATCATACTCCGCACATATTCTCGTTAACTCTTCTTCACTTAATCTTTTCACCAAATGCAGTATCACGTCGCCCCGGATAGCGGATACGCCTATAAGATCTATGAATTCCTTTCCAGCGTAACTTAACATATTCTTTTTGCTGATCACCCTTGATAAGGGCTCTGGATCAATTGGTAATTTGAGCTTTAATTTCCCATTTACAAGTTCAATAAATTCGGTCGGCAGTGCATGGAAGTAATTTTCTAATATTTCTTCGTAAAGTACGGGAATTCTATATTTTAAGCAGAATGAAAATAAATAACTAGGTCTTAGCGCAATTGTCTCTGTTAAGTTCAATTCCTTAAGCCCTCTCATTACTAATAGCCTAAGACTCCATAATAAGTCTGATTTATCTATCCTCTTAATAAACGGCAAAGCCTTACGTCCATGTTTCTGGACTATTTCTAATAAACTTTTGACAAAGGAAAGAGCCGGTTCCGGCTCTCCTTTTTCGTTTCTTTTTAACATTATTAGGCAAAAACCCCTCTCTGGCAAAAGCTCTTGCGTGTAAATTATATAGTTGTAATTATCTATAGCAAGCCTCGCTCCAATTATCTCAGAAGAGTCAAAAACTCTTAAGGAGGGAGCCTTAAAAGCATCTACTTCTCTAATAATTAGATCCTCGCTAATTCGTATATTTCTTTGGTCCTCCTCAATAATGAGCCTTTCTGGATCGTATTGCACAAATTCTATTCTAGTATATTGAGGTTTAAGTAAAACTTCCAATTCCTTCGATAAAAACTTTCTTTCTTTAAGAAATTCCCTAATATGCGATGCTAAAAGCTGTTCTTCACTTATACCCATTTCGCTTAATAATTTTTGTTTTAAATCTTCTGGATCCTTAGCTCCAAACTCTATGCCTATATGTTTGTACAATTCTTCGAAGAGATCTGGAGATATACTTCTCTCTTTAGAGATCTCTAAAAGAATTGTAGATAGATCCCTTGAAATATAAACTCCTGATACTATCATTGAACTTTTTTCATTACTCCCTCCTTTTAGAGATACGCTATATCCTAACAAATTCCATGCATCTTTTATTTTTCTGATAGGTGGTTTCGCCAGAACACTAAAGAAGATAGCATCCTTGAGAACCTCTTTAATCCTCATCCGTTCGTTTTCAATGACTTCCAGATACTCTTTAGGAGCTTGCTCTTCCAATGCCTCCATTTTCTCCAATGATTTTCTAAGATCTTTAATGATTTCTGATAACTCATCATAAGTTGAAACAATTTTGTTAATGACTTTTTCTAACAGAGCTCCACTCCTAAGAAGATTGGCTAATTCATTCTTTAATGGAATGATTATTTCCCTCGCTTTTGATAACTTCTTAATATATTCGGGTTCTATTGCTGTTAGTTCCTCCCTAATCTTTTCGCATATTCCTCCTAGCTCATCTATTCTCTTTCGAATTTTTGCTATATAATCAATCAATTCATCTAACTCTCTCAACGAAAGATTTCTACGAGCCAATTCGAGCAATTTATCTAAGTACCGCATCTCATTTTCTAGTCTCTGAAACTTATTCACCCTTTTTTTGTACTCTATTATGTCCTGCAAAAATCTAGATAACTCCTTATTTGTTGCAGTCATTCCGAATCAACTCTCCGCTTTTAATTACCCTCCTCAATATATTCTCTTTCCTTTCAATTAATAACGTGGTTATTTTCTTGATATTTTTTCTTAATAGTTTAGGGATTTCTAGAGTTCTTCCACATGATAGGTAACTTTTAGGAAACAGTGAACCATCTATTAAAAGTGATGCCAATGCATTAGCATACGAAAGACTTTCTGCTAAATCCATTGTCTCTTGATACTTAATAGTAAAGGCGGAGATAAAAATATCTCCCGCACCTGTAGGATCTCCTTTAACTACATAAGCGGGCGCGTATACTTTCTTTTTCTCTTCTCGATCAAAAAGTAATGCTCCCCTATCACTTAAGGTTACAATAAATATTCTTCCCAACTTTCTTTTTAGAACACAATATTCTTCAAGCGAAGCTTTAACTATGGTAGCGTTATTTATTATGGATAGCAGCTCTGGATTCGGTTTTGCAAGTATTATATGTCCATTTTTATCACTTTTCCTAAGGAACCCCTGAACATCTATTGCTACTAATTCATACTTATCTACAAGGTATTCTACCACGCTCAAGTCAAATTCATGCATTACTGGGCTTAAGACAATTGGAGAGCTAGAGTAGTGCTTCTTGATCATATCTTTTATGCGAGGTAAATTAATTACGGTTATTTCCCTTGTAAGGATTCTTGACTTTCTTTGACCAGCCGCTTCATATACATGCTCAAACTTAATCGTAGTTGGTGTCTTAATAAAGTATCCCTTATACGGAACTTTACATGAAAAGTCTGCCCCAAGGGAACCTATGATATATGCTTCCCAACTTAAAACATCAGCTCCTATTGAACAGAAAAAAGCAGGCCCTCCTATTCTAACTTCACCACCTATTTTATCAATTGTATAACTAGCAAGAATCAACAAGGACTTCATAATACTGCCCAGAATCAAATTCATTTATTCGACATTATTTTATGGGGAGTACTTTTTAATAACTCAAAGAGAACGTAATAAGTATTTCTTGAAAAGCATTGCTGATAATTATGCTTGAAAAATTCGGGTGAATATAACAAATGATTCATAGAAGAGAATTTAGCCATAACGAGAAATTAGAAGCTCAGAGAGACATGATTAAAAGATATCATTCTTCTTTTAGTGAATCTTGCTTAATATCCTTTGGAAGTTTTTTAATTGACAGTGCACTATTTAGAGTAAAGGATCCAAAAGTTAGAAGATGGTTGGAGAGATTTCTCGGAGAAAATTCTGATGAACTAGAGATAAAGGTATTGGTGAGAACTAATCCATATAAGACTCTTCAAATTCTTTGGTCAAAGTACTTTAGGATAGCTTTAAAAGGACATAATTTGAAGACTTTTTTGCAAATAATAGATAAGCTGGAAGAGCTGAGATATAGTAAAGATGATGAGTGTTACATGAGGAAAGGCGTGAGAGTAATTCCGCTAGCACCCGCGTGGATTCCAGAAAATCGAGTTTTAATAGACTTAATACTCGAATATCTGGCAGGAAGAATCCCAGAAGAGGAAGCGAGAAGAGTATTTTATAGCGCTTTTTTAAGGATCTTTAAGGAAAATAATCCCCAAAAATTACCCAATTCCCTCACTTAAAAATCGTGATATAGAATAATAACACTAATATAGCCTTTACCTTAGCTTTAGGTAATGATTAAAATGGCGGTCCCAGAGCCCAAATTTGATTTTTACATAATTAAGGATTCCAGAAATTTATCATGCAATTCAATAATAATGGGGATAGATGAGGCAGGACGCGGACCTGTTCTTGGCCCATTAGTAATTTGTGGATTCGTCACCTGCGCCCTAAATGTACTTAGATTCCTTGAAATGGGATTAAAAGATTCAAAAGAATTAACTCCTCATCAGCGAGAGAGAATATACCTGCAACTTTTACGGCTTCCAGCAATAATTCTGGTGGCAGAAATCTGGCCTAGAACAATTGACAATTGGATAGAGTCTGGAAAAAGTTTAAATGAGCTAGAAGCGTACATTGCCTCGTATCTTATAAAAGAAGCTTATTCTAGATGTAAAAAAATAAGGTACGTCTTTATAGATGCCCCTTCGACATCAGAAAGTTACGAGAGATACCTTCATAAGTACTTAGTGTTGAATAAAATAGCTCTATTTGTTGAAGAAAAGGCTGATAAAACGCGCCTAATAGTCTCTGCAGCTTCCGTTATTGCTAAGTATATAAGAGACGCCAGAATCAGGGAAATATCTAAGAGATTAGGAATTAATGTTGGTAGCGGATATCCAAGTGACCCTCACACAAGGAGAGTGCTTGGTCTTCTACTAGAAAGGTACCCCGAATTTGTTAGGAAGAGCTGGAAAACCATTAAAAAGCTTTGATTTTTAACCCTTCTCTAATTGTTCCAGCCGTCTTCTTAATTGATCGATTTCCCCCTGCAACTTATTCATCATTTCTTGAATTTGTAGCAGCATTCTTCTGGAGTTTTCAATTGATTCCCTAACTATTCGCTCTTTGTCATTCATTTTCTCTATAGCTTCCTCAAGAGTCATTGGTAACGCTATTTCCGCTCCCACATCAACTAAAACTTTCTCCTCAATCACAATCTCCCCTTTAACGAATACTCCACTACCTAAGTTTATTAGCCCAGATAATCTTTTCTGAGGCGACTTAACAAGCTCCTTGAGAGCATTCCGCGTTCTCACAATATCCGAAAGCATAACCATGTTAGCTTCAATTAATTGTTGGTAAACGCTTGCCAAGTTCTGTAATTCTAATACCCGCCCTAGTTTCGCTTGAAGACTCCTCCGTAACTCATCTATAGACGCTTCACTCATTCTTAGTCACCTTATGGAGCCCAAATAGCTGGATTTTCAGCCATTATTAACTTTCTTAACTTTGCGTTTTTAACTTCCTCTGGCGAGATTTCTTTAATATCTACAATCTCTATTTGTGTCCTCTTTAAGCCTTGGGAACCTATTTCGGAAAAGAATTTCTCAAGCGCATTCTCTAATGAAACAGCTCGAATCTCCTTTGAAACATAGAAAAACCTCTTAAGCCTACGGTATCTTCCAGTGATTCTATATGTTTTTATCTTAGAACTCATCTAACCACCGCCTCCATTCTATTTGAAAGTCATGATGAACAATCTTCTTTAGTACATTATAATAATTTTTTGCGTTAATCGGAAATGTCTTAGCTTTTAACTATGTTGCTAGCTACTACTGAGATAGTAAACTAGGAGGAGCGGGATACTTACGGATAATGTCTGAGAAAAAATGAATAATTCAAGATATTTATCAATAAATATAATCCAGTCCATTAACTCTGCGAATACCCAAATGAAAATCATATTCTGGATGCTTAATACTATGAAAACGCTTAGAAGAGGAATTTGTAACCAATGCTTAGAAATTATCTTTTCTGAAAGATATTCCCCGATCATAACCGCCAGTAGATAGTTTGCAAAGAGAACTAAGGCTCCTACCACTAATAGGATTATCTCATCTCCTGAAACAGCTCCTATTCTACATCCAAAATATGCTTGAGGAACATAAGCTATGGAGAGTATCGTAAACATTAACAATTTATCACGCAAATAAAGACCCATCAATTCTCCCTCATTTCTCACTCTAAATTTTTCATTTCCTTAGGCTTTAACTCAATAATTTCGTCAGCTGCGTTTTTGAGAGATACCGAAAATCCCGGTTCAAAGCCCATAATGACAGCTATAGCACCTTCGCTTTTTATCTTCTGAAGAATCGGTAAGCATCTCGAATCTCTACTACCAATTATTATGACGTCAATAGCTTCTTCTTTTAAGAGTCGCATTACTTCAACGGCCATCGCAACATGAATGTCTCCTACTGGAACCACACGGGGTTCAAATCCACTATTAGATAGCGCTTTTATGAGAGATGATGGAGCATCAGGACTTAAGAGAGCTACTGCTATACTAACTCTACCGAATTTCTCTGCTTTCTTACGAATTTCTTTAAGTGATATCCTTTTTCCATTCACTTTACGGAGAAGATTTGGCCCATCTACAATAATACCTACCTCCTTCTTGCTATGTCGAAATAGCTTCATTATATAATCTGATAATCTATTCTGAAGCAGTTCTAGGAATGATTGTGAACTGGACTCAGAACTATTTAACGAATTAATATCGTTGCCATCTTTGTTCTCTCTCATTATATCACCAAATACTTGCAAAACTAAGATTCAGGGATATAATAGTATGGTAAAGTTATAGTCCTTAGATTGCAAAGAAAATGCTCTTTAATTTATTAACTATTCGAACCCTCTTGGTTTTCTCATGAATAATGGCATCAATGTACTCATTAATTAAGGCATCATATTCTACTTTGCTTACTTCACCCTTCAAGAACTTCTCAGCTTCCTCAAAGATCATTCTGCGAATAATTGTCAATCGTCCCTCGATTCTCCTTAGCTCTGATGCATATTCCCTTACTTCTGGATATTGAGAGATAATCCTGCTTATTAACATAAAAATTGTTTCTCTCTTCTTATATGTCTCCTCTATTTTGTTTCTGAGATCCATAAGCGTTGAGGCCGAAGGACGTCGCCCGAGAACTTCCCTAATAAGTTTCTGATCAGTTTCATTCTCGATTGCTATGTACTCCTCATACGCCTTTATTAACTGAGAAACCGTCGCTATTATACGTTTCCTTCTCGGAATTTCTGGCAATGCTCTCCTTCTCTTAACAGTGACTGCCTCTGTAATCATTAACGTTAGAGTTACCAATACAATCGCCAAAGGTATCATTATGACTACAGCCCTTAGCAAGACTAATTTATTCATATCTATGCGCAGATGGATAAGCGTATTCATAGGGGGTATAAGCATAGAGAAATGTAGCCTTCTCTCCATGTAAGGAATTAATAATCTCTCTACCGTCCATCTGGACTCATTATACATTAGCTTGGGGTTGCAAGAGCTTAAATTCATGCTCAAAATATGAGGCGTTAATATTCTTAGGGTGTAGGAACTCATTGTTGCGTTTATTATTGGAGAGAGAGGGATGCTCAGGGATATTGTGTCATTCTTAACTACTGGTTGAATAGTGTATTCAACATAGAATTTCACTAGTTCATTTCCAGTTACTGGCGTCCTTAATTTTACTTCCACAAAAGTATAGTTTTCGAAAATCCCTTCGCCCTTATCTTCTGTAACATCTAATTTACCAAAATCATCGTATGCTCTTATGTTTTCTACGTTTTCTGCTAGGCCTATTCGCAACTTAAGAGTACCCCAGTCCCGCGCCACATTATGTGCATTCGAAGCTGGCGTTATCGCCTCAATATAAAATTCATCACGCACCCTTATCTTACCACTTGTTGTTATCTCTATTTCCCTAATCGCATTCGGAAACCTTAAAGGAAGATAGGTATATCCTTCAGGCGCTATGGTTTTGAGCTTGTAGAAGTATTTTATTTTTACCAATTTCTCATAAGGAGTAGAAAAATTGAATGGTTCTACATTAGATTCTACCCAGTATACCTCGCTACCCGATATCGATTTTCCTTCCTTTGGTTCGATATCTTCAAACGTAACCTGAACATCCCCGGTGGGTGGAGCGATTATGGATACTCTTGCTTTATCAAGCTTGTAGGGAAGAAGAGGCATTTTATAAACTACCAAGTAGCAATAAATATCATCATTGTTAGGACTCTCTAGCCAAGCAAAATTTGGTAAGTCACTTAACAGAATTATAGTGTACTCCTCTCCTTTGTAAATTGGTCTCTCAAATATAACGGCTATTCCAATATAGTCCTTGGAGAAAGTATGGATTCTCCACTCAATCTTCCTGAAATTTTCTTCTTTAAATGCCCCGAGGACTCTAAAGTATACTATTTTTCTCCAGAAATCCTTCGGATAATAAATTAGGATAGCATTAAAAGATCTTTCATCTTCGTTCTTAATCTTTATAGTTTCGTTAAGAATAACATATAGGTAATCATTTATATTGAAAGTCCTGTAAACCTCGATTGAAATGTTTTGACGTTGTGAGGGAAAATTGGGCTCTACCGTCGATGAAACGGATCTCTTATTCGGAACTGCTGAAATATCAAATATACCAGGATTTTTTATTCTTCGAAAGTTTCTTTGAGAATATGTCATCATTGGGAGCAATGCCAACTGAACCACTAATAGAATTACTAATAATCCTGAGACAAGTATAATGTTCTTGTTTCTTCCCAGCATTCTTTTCAGCCTCCTTATTTAGGTAAAGATAAGACCCTAAATATATGAAATCTCAGCATACTTACTCTTGCGAAATTAGTTTTTCAGCCTCTTTTCAATCCGTGTAAATTGTGAGTACATCACCATCTTCCAATGGAAAACTAAGACCTACTCTCATTTTTCGGATTTTTGAATATTTGCGTTCTACTATCGCAAATTTAAATTTTCTAACAAAATCACTGTGAATCCTTTCTGCAGCATCCTTTACGGTAGCTCCGCGTGTTAAGACTATGGCTCTTTCTGCTATTTTCCCATCCTTCTTTGTCCATATGCGTATAAGATTTAATTCCTCTATGATCCCTCTTCCTATTTCAGTGCGCCCAATTCTTTTTATCGCAGAAACGGGAATTACTCGGAGACCTTTAACTATTGTTTTTAGCTCAGCATAAGCCCCATACGATCCTGGCAAGTCGCCTTTTGTCGCAATAACTATAGCTTTCTTAAAGACCGTCCTCCTATCCAGTGCGTTTAAAATATCCTCCTCATCTACTGGACCATGTATTTCGAGAATACAATTCTGGATTCCCATACTGGTTAAGAATTCTTTGAGCTCTTCTATGGAGAAAACCGTGTATTGGGCACCGTATATCTGAATACCTCCTCTAGATAATTTTAAGAATCTAATAGGTGGCTTGGGACGATCTATTACTATCCTAGCATCTTTAAGGACCTTAAAAAGGACCTTTATTTGCCATTTAACATCTTGAGATAAGTCTATTACCAGACCTACTATATCTGAGTTTCTTACAATTGACAATAGAGCTCTACCATTTGGCGTCTCATCTATGTTTTCAGATAGGATAGGTGGAAGATCTATGACTTGAATCCACACTCCCTCGTATTTAAAGATTCCAATGGAGGGCAGAATAGTTGTCTTACCCACCTCTTTCGTATTTTCTGTGAGCATATTGAAAAGAGATGTTTTACCCACACCGGGCAGACCAAGTAATGTGAATTGTACATCTCCTTCTTTAGGAATAGAAAAATACGGAGCCCCTCTTCTCTTCTTAGCTATTTCTTGCTTTTTTGATAATTCAAGCTTGAGTTTCATTAACGTTTTCTTAGCATGCATTAAGAGTTTTTCTGTTCCCTTGTGTTTAGGCGTAAGAGAGATGAATTCCTCAAGAGCCCTTATTTTCTCCTCTAAAGTTTTCGCCTCCAGATACTTCTGGTAAGCCGCCTTGGCTTCTGCAGGTAAATTTGCCGGCATCAATGATCCCTTATTTTATAATCCCTAAAAACATATTTTGGCTGACTAGGCTTTTTATTCTTAAGATGATATACCTTCTTAAGAAAAATTAAAACCAAATTTAAAAACTGAAATAGATTGATGAGACTCAAAGATATAGGAAGATAGAGATCCCCCAACAGGGCTAAATCTGGTAACGTTTTCCTAATGGATTTAGAGGAGAAATTAGATTAATGTAGTTTGGAGGAACATTTGAGAACCTTTGCCTAAATTTATTCAATATCCTCGGATCCCTGTTAAGAGATGACTAACACTATATCAGAAACCAATTTTAGAGTTTTGGGTGAAGAACTTAATGAAGGCGGCTATAATCTACTCAGAAATTTACGAAAAAGTTGATTTTGGCCCTGATCATCCATTTAAACGCGAACGCTTTATTCTTACTAAGAGATTGTTTGAGGAAGAATTCCCAGAAATCCCATTCCTTGAGCCAGATGTTGTTGATTTAAGTTACCTAAGAAAAGTACATTCTAATGGTTACATAGAAAAGGTAAAGAGACTAAGTATGCGAGGCTATGGTTACTTATCTATTGACACTCCCGTGTTTAAGGGCATTTATGAATGGGCTCTGACTTATTGTGGTGGGAGTCTATTAGGTGCTAAGGAATTATTAAAGGGGAGCTACAGAGTTGTGTTTAATCCTTGTGGAGGTCTTCACCATGCAAAATATGATGATGACGGAGGTTTTTGCGTATTTAATGATGTTGCGCTTGCTGCTGTGTATTTTTATGAAAAAGGAAAAAGAACCGCTATCGTAGATATTGATGCGCACGCTGGAGACGGTACAATGCTTATCTTATACGAGAAACCAGTATTGAAGATTAGTATTCATGAGGACCCGACTTTTTTGTATCCTGGTAACGGTTTTATTGATCAATTTGGTGCAGGTCCAGGGTACGGATATAATATCAACATTCCTCTTCCACCAGGTACATCTGATGAAGAGTTATTAATCGTTTTCAAAAATATTGTAATTCCAGCGCTCGAAAAATACGAGCCAGAATACATAATTTTACAGAGCGGTGTTGATGGCTATAGAAAAGATCCTTTGACTCATCTCTCGTATACAGCTCACGGTTATCATCAAATAGCTGAACTATTAAGGAAAACTGAATTACCTATATTAATGCTTGGAGGTGGTGGATACTACGTTTCTGCAGTCCCAATTCTGTGGGCAACAATATTTGCGACTCTGATTGATAACTTTGAAAGAATCCGTTCCAAAGTTTTCAGTTTAGATCCAGAACCATCCAAATCAGATAAAGAAATAAAGTCATCTGTAAAGGAAATTGTTAAAATTCTTCTAGAGGAGCACCCATTCTTCAGAGAATAAGTAAATGGATGTTTAAAATTGCTATTTCTCTATTAGAATTGCTCCTTGAGGACATTTGAGAAGCTCGAGAACATTCTGACTAAGCATTTTAATAATCGTTTTCTCAGAAAGTCCTAAGTTTAAAAAGATGGCGCGAAGCGCTCTAGGAGAAATTAGTTGAAAAATATCTTCGGCTCCGCTACCGAATAATATTCTTTCATTAACCTTTTCAAAGAGTTTTACCTTCCTTCTAAATAGACCAAAAATCTTAGCCCTTTCTGGTGGTTTTAATTCAAGAAGTTTTTTAATACGAATTTCCAGGAATGAAAACTTGGTCTGCTTTATTAAATTAATATGCTTTTCTGCGAGGATCTCAGAGAGGAAAGATATATCAGCGCTTATCACGGTTATATCTCTTGCTCTTAGAGCTCGCTCAAAGTTTTTCTCGTCCTTTGGTACAAAGAAAGTGATATATGGAATGTTCTCCTTTTGGAAAAAATTTATGAGTTTCTCATCTAATGAAGAGACCTTTGGGAGTTTAATGAAGAATATTAGGTGGATCTTATTCTTTAAAATTTGAAGATGCCCTCTAAGGAAATCTCTTAACTGTTCTGTCTCCATGTCACTTATAAATTTCTCAATCGAGATTCCTACGCCACTAAAACCTAAATGATGTGCAAAAAAGATTAACTCTAGAAAATTCTCCTTAGAGGGGATTAAATGAGAATCAAAATATTTTTTTCGAGCCATTCTTTAGCCCCATTACTAGAAAAATTCATCTAATGAAATAATTTTTCTGCCACGTACCACTTCTCCCTCAATATCCGACAAGTCTTGATCATATTTTTCAGCTAATTGATTAAGCATGCCTTCTATATCACCGCTACTAGAGACCGAGAATAAAAGTAGATCCGTTTCTTGAAAAACAGTGAATCTTTGTGAATTATAAGGGCTTGCTCCGTACCTCGACAGCAGTTCTTTTGCAACGGGAGCGTATTTGAGCACTGTTTTTTGGAAAATTGTTTGTATGATCTTTCCTCCGCATTTTGTGCACTTGCCCATTAATGGTGGCCTGCGGTAACGGGTATTACATGACGTGCACCTAAACTGTTGTGTTCCAAAAGCCCTTAAGTTACCCATGATGTCTGGGAACAAATGAGCCTCCAGAATCTTATCCGATACTTCCGTAATATTTATTGCTTGAATTTTCTCCATGAGGGAAAATTGCCTTTTTATCTTCTCCTTCATGGATTTTAAGGCCTTATAAGACGTTACAGTAGGCCCACAAGCAATATCAGATGTATTGTGAGAAAAGTAAAATCCATAATACTGTTCGGGCTTTCCAAGTTTCTTTTCTACATTCATTATAAGCTCTTCCACTTCGTCTGGTTTTGGAAAGTCTTGGGACTTTCTATAAAACTCGAGGGGGATCTTCTCCATAACATCCATGTTATAAACTTCGCTATCAACTTCTAGTGGGTTCAGGATTACTGTGACAACAAGTGGCGCGTCCATCATACCTCCGCGAGTCTTGGGTAGATACTCTCTTGAGAAGTTTATTAGCGCGTCTAATAGCAAAATTATAGCGTCCTCATCTCCATCACAATTTCGTCTCTTAGCGGCATGCCAGTATGGATGCGCAAATGTACCCCTAGCCTTTGTAAGTCCTATAATTCTACCTATGATTCCCGCTGAAGTATGAGGAGCTAATCCTATGACTAAATGTCCAATGAGATCCTCTTTAGTCTCTATATTGTAAAAAGGTTCCAGGCCATAAAATTTCACTAAAAGCTCATCAACAAATTTAGCTACCCTAACCAAGTATTCCGCAGCATCTTCATTAATAATTATATCTTGTACTTTAAGCTCTACAATCTGATTCTCATCTATGAGAGGTTTACCATAAATGTCATGCGTATATCCTAATTCTCTTAACCTTTCTATAGAAACACCAATTTCTTTTGGCTTGAAATGCGTAAGGGGTATATCGGTTGCATCAAACCTTATAGTTCCATCCTTAAATACATATAATCCATGACGACCCCTAAGAACTCCCTTTTCAAGGGGCTCGGGTATCTTTTTTCCAGACGTCAATCCTATAACTCCTTTTAATTCCTTCGGAGTAGGGACTTTTAGTCTTGTTGTAGCCTTTTGTAAGACTTTAGCAATATCTATTGTATACGATCTGTACGGTACCATTCTGATACCGCATTTTGGGCACAATTGCTCTTCACTAGCTTCTCTCCCACATCTAGGACAACGATAAATGATTACTGTTCTATTACCGCATTCGGGACACTTATTCTCGTATGTATAAATGTTACAGCGTTTGCAGTATTTACTAACTGCTTCAATTTTACTTTTTTGTTTATTTATTGCAGCTCTAATGATTGATCTAGATCTCGATCCTATATTACCAATCGGAAATAAAACGTGAACCGGCGGCTTCATCATTCTCTCTTTAGCTTTTTCTGGTCTCCCCATTCTCGCGCCTATGAATACGGGGTATTTGTCCCTTATATCAATGCCGCTCTTCCTCACAGCATCTAGTCCATCTTTAATTGAACTTACGTTCTCAGGAACTCTCCTTAAAAGCTTTTTAAGTAAAATCATATCTTGAGAATTCAGAACAATTTTTCCATCCTTAATGTAGTGTTCTATGAAAAGTTTTTCCAGAATTTCCTTTATGTTCTCCTTGTATTCTAACTCATTATCCCAAGCTTTCTCGATTGCCGTCTTAAGCAATACAACTTCGTATCCAGTGATATTTCTCCAGAAATATACCCATCGTGGGTGAAGAGGAATTTTTAATTTCTCTGATATCAGCAAAGCAAAGGTGGCATCTCTTTCTGCCTTAGCTATAATGTCGGATAGGCTCATTCCTTCTATATTCCATTTTCTCTCTTTTAGTGCTTCCTCTAATTCTTGTTCCCACCATTCTTCTACGATGGGAGATGGTAGAATTACATGATTATTTTCTAAGAATTCTCCGATAGCTATTAGGATATCTCCTAGAAAGAGAATTTTTTCTATCTTACCCCTAATCTCTTTAGCTTGCTCTACCGTTCGAACAAAAACAACAGACCCATCTTTAAGCTTTACTAAAGGGGGCATTATAGAGTCTACGGGCAATACCACAGCTCCTTTGCCGGGTCTCTCGGTTTTTATCTGCGTGCCAATAGCCAAAAATTCGTCTAAGATATACATCGTTGCGGGATGAATTCCGACTGCAGCTAATCCAGTGTTTCTTGATCTTCCATACCTTAATCTGAATCCACCAATCGCTGATGGAGAAGAAAGCACAGGTCTTCCAGCGATTACATCGCTCAAATAAGTATAATCAGGAGAAATTTCTCTCTCATTCTCATTTTTATTTCCATCATGTTCTAATGCATTAGCCTTCAGTACGAATTCCTTTAACCACTCCCAACCAGAGATCTTGCATCTCTCAATTATCTTAAGTACTTTTTTTGCTTTAGCGATTAATCCATCATTTATAGCTAATACAGCTCCTCCTCGTACCTTACTGGTTTCTATGTCTGGCAAATTTCTATAAGGCCCTGAGACCTCAACATCGAGAGTAGCCTCACCCGTCACTTCAATCGGGAGATGCTTTAATACATAAATTATTTTCTCTCGATCTACAGGATATTGGAGATTAGAATGCCTATTATATAGAACTACTTCCTCTACAAATCTTTCAATTGCCCTATCTGATGCCCTATAAGGAGGCAAACCTAAAACTTGTCTTACATAATCTGCTATAACTATTGTTAACGCTGTTTCTGTCCCACCTGCTGATCTTATTGGTCCAGCATAGTACACTGCAAGATGTCCATCTTTTCTTATCTTCACTTGAGTAATTCCTTCTAGGGGAGCTGCTGTAATCCCATTAACGAGAATTGCTGTGGCTGTTTTTATTGCTTGTTCTGCTCTTTTTTCTAAGTTTTCTATTCCATATTTTCCTTCTGCAATCTCTTTGGCAATTATGAATGCTATTTCTTCAGTTTCCTTTCCATCATTCAGAAGTTCTCTAATTCTCTTAGCAATTCCCGGAGGACCTATCATTGCCTCTACTCGTGAAGCCATATCTGTAGCAATCTTTATTTCCGGAAATGGTTGGGGATCAAAACCTTTTTCTCTGGCTTTTCTGGCGACTTCATAAGCTGCTGTTACCTTTCTAATTATGTCTAAGAAGTAACTCCTCAACTCTTCAGGCATTTTGATATCTTTTGGAATTTCTATTCTCATCATCATATTCGCCTAAGACTTTGTGGAAAAAATCAACTACTGGGAAAGTTCTCGAAGCTAATTAATGGTTATGGTTTACTTTCATTCGAGAGAGTCACCAAATATTTGAAACTAGCAAACATGTGTCTCATACAAACCCTTTAACAATGCTCACTGATTAACCATATGTTTAAGAAGAATTACAATATCTCGTACTTTCGCATTTGTTTTTATTCCCCTCGGATTAAAATGCGTCCGAGAAGCTTTGTAGCCCTTGCTTTTAAGTGAGTTAATCACCGAATTAATAGAAGGAATCGACATTCGCAATCTCCTCGCAATTTCCTGTAAGTCATAAAAGAAAGGAATGTCTATTGCTTCTAATTCCCACTCAAAGATTCTTTTAATTAACTTAGCATTCCTTGGATTTACACTCAATTCATCTATTTTCTTTAACATTTCCCTTGAAAATTCCTCTTCAAATATCCTCCCAAGCCACAAAGGACCTATAATCTCTGTTAATCCATGTTCCTCCATTTCACAGAGTTCTCTTGGTCTGTTCTGCAATCCTTTACTAAAGTAGAACTGAGTACAAATGTTACAGAAAGATACCCACCCAATTTCCTTCCAGAACTTATCAGCTTCCTTTCTTCCTCTGAGAACCAGTAAAGCTAGTTTAATAAAATGATGAGAAAAAATTGCAAAAAGCGGAACTATTCTTCTAGCCAGAATACTAGCTTCACGTCCTATGAAATATATCAGCGCACGCACAGCCATTTCTTTGGAGAAGGGGCTTTTCACGAGAAAACAGCCATACTTCCTCATAGCTGCTTCTATGAATTTTCCAACTAATGGTGCTGTATCTGTAGCAGTGACTAATAATAACCCACCTTTCCCTTTTATACATCGTACAGCATTAAAAATAAAGCGTGCTGGTGATCCATACGGATCAATTTCAATTATATCTGGTATCATGCCCGTGTTTCTAAGACGTAAGAATAGATAGTTCGCATCATAGTTTGTAATGGTTAAATCACTTTCTATTTTTAGGTAGGATGCGTTAAATTTCATTATCTTTATGCTTAGCTTGTTTATATCATTCAACAAAACTTTCACTTTAGGATTCTTTATCTCGTTTAACACTCTAAAGCCACGGATTCCAGTTCCAGCTAGAGCCTCTATATATAGGATTCTTTCATCCTCTTTTTTTGGTTGCCAGTATAAATCCATGTAAGCTTTAATCGCAAGAAGGGAGAGATCTCGATTGACTTCCATAACCGGATTATAAAAAACCGGGAGAGAGGTGGGCATATATTCGTTTTTCCTCTTAACATAATAAAAGGGATCAGGTACAAAGATTTCCGTCTTTCCCTCTCTAATTTTTCGGAGATGTAAATTATCAACAACTACTGTCTCTCTAAGAAACTCCACCAAAAATTCTCACCAAAATGTCCCTCAGCCTTTTATCATTGGAATTTTGACTTTGTGGTACCGGAATTGCCGGAACCAGTAATCTAGATATGGACATTTTTCTGGTGCGTATAGAGATCCTCCTACATAACACTCATAAAGATGTTCACATGATAAGCAGGGAAATGATTCAAGTGCATTATTGAATATTGATCTCTTCTTTACAACCACTTTTCCCTGATAATCATTGTCGTATTCTATTAGGTAAAGCCGATGTAGAGTCTCTAGTGCAAGGCTTGCTTCTCTAGAGCTGAAACCTAATTCTTCGACCATTTCATAAATTTCGGTTAAAGAAACCCCATTCTTTTGCTTTCTGAGATAAGACCATATAATAGAAATTAAATCGGGCTCCTTCATTTCCTTCATAGAGTATAACCCAGTTGAATACTTATTGAAATATAATTTTGTTTAACTTTTATGGAGTTTTGCTAGTAATAAAGATAGTTCGATAGGGATTAAAAGTGAATCGCTATATATTTGATAAGAAAGTAACTGGTTCTATTACCACGCTCAAGAACTTCTTCTTAACAGGCCCTCCTAGGTCTGGTAAAACAACCTTACTTATGCAAATTATGAGCTCATTAAAGGAGTATAACGTAAGAATTGCTGGAATAATGTGTCCTGAGGTAAGGAGACACGGCTTTAGATGGGGATTCAAGATAATTGACTTGAAGAGAGGACGCGAAGGAATTCTAGCTAGTATTGAGGTGAGAAAGGGGCCTAGAATCTCTAAATATAGGGTGAATCTGCAGGATTTAGAGGAAATAGGAGTAAAAGCACTCGAAGAAGCCTTAGTGGATAATTCACAAGTTGTTATAATCGATGAAATAGGAAAAATGGAACTCGTATCTCCAAAATTTTCTCGCGTTGTTAAATCACTATTAGATAGTA
>JAHKLG010000020.1 GCA_029856625.1 Candidatus Njordarchaeota archaeon
CATTCTTTAATCAGGCAAGACCATGGTTTCCTAAAGGCACTAAATTCATGACCGCTAAACCATCTAAGGTGGATCAAAAACTAGCAGAGGGAGAATTTGAGATAAATAATATCACCCTAAGGATTCTGGATCTTCCTGGACACTCCTTTGGACAGATTGGAATTTTGACGGAGGACAAAGTTCTTTACATGGGGGATGCCGTTTTCACAAAAGAAATTTTGAATAAGTATCCATTAGTTTTTTACGTTGATATAGACTCACTCATGACATCCTTCTCGAAGATACTTAAATGCGATGCCGAGATATTTGTTCCAGGGCATGGGGAGATTCTGACAAGGGAGGAGCTTGAGGACACAATAGATTATTATAAGGAGAAAATCGAGGGAATTAATCAAGCAATTTTAGATCTCCTTAAGCATTCAGCTGGAATTAGCGAAATTATTACTAGATTATGCAAGCGTCTCAATGTTCCTCATACATTTGAACAATATTATCTAGCAAAGACGATAATATCTGCACATCTATCTTGGCTAGTCAATCATGGATTTATAGAGATAGAGCTACGAAACTATGACTTAATTTTCAAGCTGAGCAAAAAATGAAACATTATATTTTAACTTCTCATTACCTATGCTTTTTGGAACCTTGCAGCACATGAGATGCATGGATCATAGCTCCTTACCAATGCTTCCACCCTCTTCCTTATTTCATTAATTTCACTTCCTTCATCTAACATTTTCTTAACAAGCTTTTTCGCATTCTCTTCAATGTTCTTAAGATTTTGGGCAGTCGGAGTTATTATATTGGCTGACAGAACTTTGCCTTCATCATTTATCTTATATGAGTGAACCAGCAGCCCTCTGGGAGCCTCAGTTATAGCTACTCCCTCTCCTTTTCTTTTGACAACCTCCACGCAGTACTCGCTCGTCTTCATTTCAATTAATTCTTTAATGATTTCTTCTGCTTTCTCAATGAAATAAATTATCTCTAACGCTTGCGAAACATTGTTTGCAAAAGGGGAGTACATAGGATATTTAATACCATACTCTTTGCACAATTCTTTAGCTACTCCGTTTAAGTATTGAGCATTATTGTTTAACCTAGCTAATGCTCCCACCATGAAAGACTCTCCACTCCTCAACAAGAAATGTGGTGCTGTGGAGTACTTTTCTGGTATGTATACGATTTCCTTGAGATAATTCTCTGGAGAGACGATTTTGCCACCAACTTTAATATAACCCGTTAGAAGAGGAATCTCTCCACTCTCCTTAAGAGAGACAAAGTTCTTCTCTTTCAACTCATTAGGCCATTCCATTTCGAGGAGCTTTCTTACAAGTCCAATAGCCAATTCCTTTATCTCTCTAGACTCATCTAGAATCCTAACTAGGGATTCCCTCATCGGATCTTTGCTTAATCCCCCTGGGATTGGGGTTATAGGGTGAATTGCTCTACCCCCGAGTCTTTCCACAATACTATTTGCCCACTTCTTAACTCGCATCACCGTCTTAATAGTATCAATATTCCTCATAATATTATCTATAATACTATTAACTCCCAAGAGATCTGGTAATACAAAATAGAAGAGGTGAAGTAAATGGCTCTGGATGTGACCGCCGATAACTATTAGCTCTCTAATCAGCCTAGCTTTAATTGGTGGCTCGATATTCATTGCTTTCTCAACAGCCATAACCGCAGTGACTTTATGGATTACACTACACACTCCACACATTCTGGATACTATCTCTGGAACCTCCCAATATTCTCTTCCAATTAATGCTTTCTCTAGTATTCTAGTCCCTTCTCTAGCTGCTGCTCTAATAGCAACTTCTCCGTCCATTAGTATGATATCGAGGTTTAAGTGCCCTTCTATTCTAGTTATTTCCCTTAACTCAATGAGTTTTTTCCCCAAGTTTCATCACCTCGCTTAGCTTTTTCAGATAATCTGGAACTTCTATTCCTTTCTCCTTTAATATTTTGATGAATCCTCCTATATTCGCATCCTCACTCAATCCTCTACAACCAAAGCATGCCCTATTGTTAACAAGGCACAGAGCATTGCATCCTCCTCTCGTTATTGGTCCTAAACACAAAATTCCCTTATCCAAAAGGCATTCCTTTTCGAAAAAGATGCATTCAGAACATACCGTTTTGCTTATCTCTCTAGGCTTTTTATCCTGAATAATATCACGAAGTAATATTAGGAATTCCTCACTATTAACTGGACATCCCCAGAGGTAATAATCAACTTTAATAATCTTATCTATAGGATCCGCCCTTATCCCTGATGCCTCGCCGAAATCCTTGATTAAGAATCTTCCCCCACTACAAGCACAGTCGCCCATAGCTACTAAAACACGTGCCTTTTTCCTAATCTCGCGGATTTTTTCCTCCTCATCATTACTCGATATAAAACCCTCTACAAATGCTATATCGATGTTTCCCTCTCCAGTAATTCCAAGGAGTCTGCAATCTACTATCTCCACATGCTTTAGTATTTCCAATAATTTATCCTCCATATTCAGTATTTCTACAATGCATCCCTCGCATGATGACAGACTATACAATCCTATTCTCATCCTCTCCTTCACCTTTACACCCCCGCTTCTGGAATATTCTCAATAAATCCTCTTATATCAGAATAACAGAAGACCGGTCCGTACAAACAAACATATGTTCCACTAATGGTGCATTTTCCGCAGAAACCCATTCCACACTTCATGAGCCTCTCTAAGGATAAGTAAATATTCTCGTCTGGAAAGCCTAGTTGTTTAAGCTTTTTAGATACAAAATGCATCATAATAGGAGGGCCGCATTGGAGGGCTATTGTATTTTTAGGATCTACATGTATATCATCAAATAATACTGTTACCACACCAATCCTTCCATGCCAAGATTCATCCCCTTTATCTACTGTTAAGTGTACATCAACCATATCCCTCCACTTTATAAGCTCCTCTTTATATAATAGATCTCTTGGGGATCTAGCACCGTACAGCAATGTTACATTCCCGAATCTCCTTCTGTTCTCAATAATTAATTGTATCAAGCTTCGCAAGGGTGCAAGACCAAGACCACCGGCAATTATTAATACATCATTACCATATAGTCTCTCTAATGGCCATCCTTTACCCAGCGGACCTCTAATACCCACTACATCCCCTTTTTTCTTACGAAATAGTGCTTTAGTAACAGTACCTATTCGTCTTACGGTAATTTCAAATGCTGATTCACCTACTTTCCCTGATATCGAGAAAGGCGCCTCCCCATATCCAAATACTGTGAGCTCGATGAATTGTCCTGGCGTGAAGACAAATCTCTCTTTCTCAAGTTTTATTCTAAATGTTCTAGTATCTGGTGTCTCATCTTTAAGATCCTCTATTATGGCTTTTCTAGGTATGTAAGGGTTCTCTCGCATACTATCACCTCCTCACAAACTTTCTGATAACTTCTCGGATGTCTATGGATGCTGGACACACTTCTACGCATCTTCCACAACCAACGCATGAAATCACGCCAATATCATTCACCGAGTATACTAGTTTATGATATATCCTCTGCTTTATTCTAGAACTCCTATCCTTCCTAAAAATTTCTCCACTAGCTACGCGAGTAAAGCTTAGAAAGTGGCATGAATCCCACTCCCTTATTCTAGCACCATATCTGAAATCTAAGCTCACTTCATCATGTACATCAAAACAGTGACACGTTGGACATACGAAATTGCATTTTCCACACGCAAGACATTTCTCAGCATACATATTCCATAGCTCAGATTCATATGAGCTAACTAGGGAATCATAGGCCTCAGCTAATTCTGGGAGATTATTTCTTTTCATTCTCTCTATTAATTCATCAATTATACGATTCCTAATCTGAATATCCTCCGAAGATGCGGTCTTAAGGAGATCCTTGTTGTTATTTAATATCCTTTGTCCCTGTTCACTCTTAACCTCGATTAGGTAGTCATCACTAAGCCTAGTTAGGAATAAGTCACATCCAGTCCTTGGTAATGGTCCGCTACCCGCTTGATAACAGAAGCATGTTGGTGAAACATCTCTACACATTACTCCAATTATTACAGTGTTTTTTATTCGAGTTAGTACGTAGGGATCCTTAAAATGCCTGTCAAATGTTTTCTTCAGAATCTCGATACTCGTAATATCGCAGGACTTTACCCCAATAAGAACACGTTTCTCTCTAGATATTTCTCCAAGCCTATCTCTGATAATTACATCATTTTCCAGAATCTCATACTCGAATAGTACTTCTCTTGGAGGAAGAAAGAATTTCTTAGGAGGCAATAAGATTCTCTTATCATAATCCACGAGAACCTCTGATACCTTATCCGCATAATCAAAGATCACTCTAGATCCCTTCTTGACTGGGCCTATTATTTTGTGGTTCCTCGCTAAACGCTTCAATAGTTCATACAAATCGTCTTGTGTAATCTTGTATATCTCACCCAGCAAAACTGACCGCTCCGTGAGAGTAGTTAATATGCTGCCTCTTAACGTGTAAAAGCGGTTATATACTGCAACGTAAGAAAATAGTGAATATATACTAGGATAAAAATCTTCGTAACTATGTTTAGGAGTCGCTTGTAATGCACGGACATGCTAAAAACAATAGAGGATATACTCCCCGTACTCTTTTTCCTTTTTACCACCCATTTTTTCATAAAATGCCACGGCTTCTAGATTAGTAAACGTTACCACGCATGGCCTCTTGCCTAGTTCTTCCAGTCTTTTAAGAGCTTTTAGGAATAGTAATCTTCCTATCCCTTGACCTCTGTATTCTGGATCAACAGCAAATAGTTCTATGAAGCCAACATCATTTCTTTTCATGTACTCTTTTGGTACCCAAGGAATTTTCTTACCTTCCAGTTTATGGTTTAGTGCGATTACGCCAATTAATCTATCCTTATCGAATGCTAGATAAATTTCATCAAGCTCTTCTGTCAATCTCCATCTTAGAAATGGTCCATACTTATTTTTAAAATCCTTCAAAAAATTCTTTTTCTTCGGATCTGGTTTTTCTTTGGGCTTTAACCATTCTAAAGCTGGGTATTTTCCATTTGTAGACATGTATATTCGAGCCATAAATTTTAGCAAGAGATCATATAGGGATACTATCTCTCCCTTATTTCTAATGTGATTAATACGAAAATCGTTCATTGTATTCCCTCGATAATTGGGAAATGTTAATTAATAGATATTATGCAACGAGTGCAAAGGGATAATTTAAACAATTTCATTAGCTATGAGGAGATATTTATTGCCTTGGAGTTTAGGATTTTCTATAAATTTTATATTTTCTTAGGATCATACTAATCAATTCCCTCTCACCAATATCCTCTCAAGGTGATCTCACTTGAATAGAGAATATCGAATAACGCCCATTGTATCCCCTTCGATGGAGCTTAAAAATATTGTGAGAGATCTACGGCATCTAATAAGTAATACAGAATTTGAAAGGACAAGAAATCTGGTTAATTTCCTATTAGAGAATGAGGAACTTAAAGCCGTGATGAGAGCTACGAATGTCATAGTTGTTAATTATCTAAAATACAATGATCATGGCTGGTCTCACGCTGTAATCACTACAAGAAATGCGTTAAGGATTCTAACGATTATTCGGGATAAGATACCACCTAATATTGTAAAGCATGGTTTTGGATCGTTCGACGATGCAGCATTTGTAACTGCGTTAGCCGCATTTCTCCATGACATAGGCAACATGGTTCATAGAGATTATCACTGGAGCCATAGCTTGTGGATATCTAAAGACTTGATCTGGAACATTATCAATAAGTTTTATGACGATGAGGGATTAGAGAAAAAGTGGCTCATTTTTGCTCATGTAGCTAATGCTATTTATAGCCATGATGAGAGAGTTCAAGCATTCACCGTTGAAGCCTCAGCGGTCAAGGTGGGAGATGGATGTGATATGGCTGCTGGTAGAAGCAGAAAGCCGTATAACATTGGAAAAGTGGACATTCACTCAGTATCAGCCCTGAGTATAACTGAGGTAGAGATAACTAAGGGGAGTAATAAGCCTCTAAAAATAATTGTTAACATGACTAGTCCTGCGGGAATTTTCCAAGTAGAAGATGTTCTCTTGCCTAAAATTAGAACATCCCTATTGAACGATAAAATCGAAATAGTAACTCTTGTTAATGGGAAGAAGTTAAGACTTAGCAAGAGTCCTCTGTAGATACAGTAATTATCAGAATATTTTTTATTAAATCTGATTAATAATGATTATTCGGATATTTCCTGTGGTGTCCTAATAATGGAGCTCAGGATTCGAGTAGGTAGGAGACTAGCTATATACATTCCCAAGAAGGTTGCAGAGAAACTGGACATTAAGGAGGGAGATTCGCTGATCTTAAGGGTCGCAGAAAATGAGATAGTACTGAAGAAGATAATGGATCCAATAGAGCTAGCTCTTAGCGGGGAGAAATTCGCGAAAGTATCGCCCGAAGAGATAGAGAAAGTGAGTCTTAATGAGCAAAGAAAAAAGATTAAGGATACTTCTTGACACATCATTCATTCTCCCCACACTTGGAATAGATGTTAATGAGCGAGTAATTAATGCAATAAGAGAGCTTAAGCAAAGAGAAGCGGAGATATTCTTCTCACGTTTTAGTTTGTTAGAAAGTTTATGGGTGGCCGCAAAGCTAATCAGGACTGGAAAATTTAGCTATAAGAGATTCCTGGCTGGGCTTGAAAGCTTGTTCAAGGCGGGGAGGTATAAATTAATTAGCGAGGGGCCAGATACGTTTATGAAAGCCATAGAACTATACAGATTGGGTCATGAGGACATGATAGATAACATACTCTACGCAACCTCAATAGAACATAACCTAAACTTCTTAACCCTTGACGAAGAACTAAAAGAATTCATCAAAAGAAATAGGTTAAGAGATACACTCATTTTACCTTAAAAAATGAATAAAGCTAAAGCTCCAAAGATAGAATAAAAACTAACAAGTATCGATTCCTGATATCGAGTATTGGTTAATAAGAATTTCTCTTAGAGCTCTTAGAAGGAGGTGACATATAAGTTTTCATAAAGTGATGGATCTTGGGGGAGATCTAAAATATGGATGTATGTAAGAGTTCATTTGGGGTGTCCTTAAAGGGTTAAATGTATTAGGCGCTAGATATAGATCATCTGGGTTTCGAACTTATCGAAATAAATATTTCCTCCTTCCCACTCTAGTTCTCCCCTTTGATTATCTACTGGATCGCTCCTTATGTATTTCTTTGGTGGCTCAAATTGGCTCATTATATCGATATTAAATACTGTTCTGAAGTTATCTATATTCCCAAAGTAAAACTCATGGAGCCTCTTATCTAACTCCCTCCATCTCCTACCAAATGAGATATCAGCATATAACCATCCATAGGGTTCTATATAGAACTGAGCCCAATCATGTGGTCCAGGGCCCTTCTGAGTAGGATTAGCGTACCATCCACTCTGCCATCTAGCGGGTACTCCCACAATTCTGCATAGAGTTATGAACAGTAATGCTTGAAAACCGCAATCCCCCCTGAGATTCCTCGCAACAAACTCTGGTATACTCTCAAAGGTACAGTATTCCGGGACATAGGTATAGGTGAGATTCCTTGTTAACCAGTCATATATCTTCCTAGCTTTTAGATACGGGTTTTCTTCATCACCCACAATGCTATAAGCTAACTCCTTAAGATACCTTGTGAAGATTATGTGTGGTGGCTCCTCCTTAGTATATCTCCTATAGATCTCGCTATTCTCATCATACAACTCTACCTTACTAGGATCTATCCTCCGGTAAAATGCATGAATTGTATACTCAAACTCAACCATGAACTCTAGTGGTTTATTCTCGGGCATTCTCTGCTCAAAATATATTGTTCTTTGAGGATGATCTTGCGGCGCGGTCACATACTCGCTTGGTTCGGCAGAGATCAGTTTAACATCTGTTTGCTGATCCCCTACTCGTGGAAAAGGTAACCAGCATCTAACAAGCTCCCCAGCAGGAACAGCTCTAGGTTTAAGAGAAACTTTAAGTCTTACTCTAACTTTTCTGGGGAAGATATATCCCTCTCTCCCAGAATTTATAATCTCCAGAACATGGGATTTCAGAGCTTCTCGTGACTTACGAGTATCTTCCCTAGATTCTAGCTCTTTTTTCTTAGAGAGACATACTTCATCATCTTTGCACAAAAATAATAGATTTGATACGAATCTCCTGTAGTAATATTTCTTCCC
Organism: Candidatus Njordarchaeota archaeon; assembly: GCA_029856625.1. Lineage (GTDB taxonomy): Archaea > Asgardarchaeota > Njordarchaeia > Njordarchaeales > Njordarchaeaceae > Njordarchaeum. The sequence continues at coordinate 8,257 of JAHKLG010000020.1, forward strand.
ATTAACAAGAATAAAGTCTAAATACCCCTTACTTTCCCACTCCTTTACCTTCTCTAGAGGAAGATTCGGAAATTCCTTCTTAAGAATCTTCATAGCCTCTTCTTCAGGAACCTTGTAATCCTTTAATAACCTCTCAATCCGCTCAAGCTCATATTCTAACCGCTTCTTCATTGAATCAGATAGCTCATGCTTAAGAAGGTACTTTATCTTATTTTTAGCGGCATTAAATAACCCCATCAACTCAAGTCTTTGGACGTCTTCTGGCAATCTTATATGGACATATTTCGCATGTGAGAAAGAAATCATAAAATCTCCCGAAGAAGAATTCTACGAAATACTATTGATGTATCAATTTAAAAATTTTTAAAGAGAAGTATTAGTTTTCGCAGATTGCTTTTCTTCATATTTTTCTAAATATTCTAAGGGAGTAAGAACCTCCGCGCTTATTTTTCCTTTAAAGTGTTTTGTGTTCCATGTTAGGAGTATTTCTACATCGTGTTGCTCAATTACTTGGGCTATTTGTGCATCTCCGTACGGAATTCCTCTCCTTATATAAGATAGAATTGATACTACGTATTGAGACCAATCCAAGACCTCTCCTGGGAAAAGAATTAGGATCTCTTTGCTTCTTAAATATCTTTCTAGAACTTTATTTACTTTGTTCGCTAGCCCAGCCATTGCATATAATCCGCATAATTCTAGTAAATTGTGAATCGTTGTACATAATTTCTCTTTCTTTACGAGGATTTTCAGAGCTTTCTCATTAATTGGATATCTCTTATCCCAAGTAAAGAGATGATGAATTGCTAAAACATCTGTATCTAGACAAATCAAACTTTTCGACCTCTTATTTTTTCAAGAATCCTATCTAACTCATCCGTATCATACTTCTCCTTAAGTATTCTCCTCACTTTGTTTATGCTCTCCGTCTCCCTAATATCCATAATTGAAGAATCCCTAGGAAGCTTTCCCATAAGGTATAACCTAACCAATCGTCCAATTCGATTCAATCTATCAACTCTCTCGATCAAATGCCTAATAGCATCTGCAATGGCTTCTGTTCTATCCCTATAATATCCTTCTCTCAACAATCTATCAAGTTCTGCTACCAAAGCCGCTGGTAACCTTACTTGAACAAGTACTCGATCCTTATTTCTCATGCTTCTCACCTAATATCATTATGTAATGATAATATCATACATATAAGGTTTATTTTACTAAGAGAATTATCCCTTCCATTCTGATTGATCAATAACTAGTGAGAAGATGGATAGGTTATAGAAAGATTACTAATAGAATTGCTATAGTCACCGCAAGAGAACTAACCATTTTCTATGGGTTAAGTTCTTCTTTAAGGAAAACAGCAGCAAATAATAAAGAAAAGGCTGGTGAGAAGGATCCCACAACTATTGTTCTAGCGGCTCCTATCTCTATCACTGCTAAGTGAGAGAAATAAGTCCTATCCCAATATATATCGCACCGCCTGATGTTGCTGCCAATAATTCCCATTTAGTAAAGCTCTTAGCATCTTTTCTAGATTATCTCTGCGATACCCTAATCCAGTGTGGTTTAAAATATTTTAATGTTACTAGCGACTGTATTTCTGCAAACTAGCTGAGAATGTTTAATGAGCCATAATTTTCTCACATATTATGATGATATCAAAAGGAAGAAAATGGATTAAAGGCGTATAAACTAAAGAATCATAAAAGTTTAAGGGCTTAAGGCTCAGAGCGATTAATAGGTGATTCTCGTGAGTATTAGGATTAGTGATATTCATTTTTTCGTCTTAGATATTAAGCTCAAGGAGCCATTTGCAATATCCTTTAAAACATTTACGCACGCCGAGAATTTTCTTATTGCTATAGAGACAGAGGATGGCTTAGTAAGTTATGGTGAAGGTGCTCCATTTAAACCAATAACCGGTGATAGTAGAGAGGATGCATTAGAGTTCTTAAGAAGAGTTATTAATGATCTTAGAGGTTACGAATTTTCAAGCATTGATGATGTTCATGAATTATTAGTAAAGAGTAAGAAGAGAGTTGGATTCGTTAGCCAGACTGTGCTAGCGGCTATTGATATGGCTATATACGATATCATGGGTAAGAAAAGGAATAAACCTGTTTATAAAGTGCTTGGCGCGGATAAACCCCACATTGTGCCTAACACAATCACTATTGGGATAAAGTCGATAGAGGAAACTGTGAAATCTGCTAAGAAATTAATGGATGAGTTCAGGGATAATGGATTGAGAAGGATAAAGCTTAAGCTTTCGGGGGAGTTAGAAAAGGATATAGAGAGAGTTCTTGCAGTAGCTAAAGTTTTTCCTGGAGAATTCACGCTTGACGCTAATCAGGGGTATAAAGATCCGGAAGAAGCGGTGAAGCTTGTTAAAAGGCTTTATGAGGAATTGGGGGATAGAATTATTCTGCTAGAAGAGCCCTGCCCAAAAGGGGATCTAGAGAAAATGAGATATGTGAAGGAACATTCTGAAATACCAATCTTTGCCGATGAATCCGCAGCTACGATTGAGGATGCCGCAAAGGTGGCTGAAGCTGGAGCGGCTGATGGAATAAATATCAAGCTTCAAAAAGCTGGTGGGATTTTTTACGGATTAAAGATCGCTGAGATAGCTAAGGAACATGGCTTAAAATTAATGGTAGGATGCATGCTTGAGACTGGTATATCGATCTCCGCGGGAATACATTTTGCATCAGCTATAAAAGAAGTTATTAATACGGATCTAGACTCGGACTTAACCCTTGGAATAAATATTCTTGAGGAGTTACATCCCTTCAAAAACGGATGCAGAATACCATTAGACAATCCAGGGTTAGGAATAAAACCAGTTCGCCACATCCAATATATTCTCGAAGATAAACTGAGAATAACAAGAATCCCACTGAATATTCATAGGGTTTCATATTAATTATATCTACATCCCGCTACACCACTTATTTAACGCCTAATACAATCCTTGATATATGCCGAAATTTTCATATCCTTAAACATAAAAAATCATCTAGGAGCTTTTATGCACCTCAAGTCTCATTTTTATTAAACTCCTTAAGGTTACTTTGATAACTTATAGGTAATGAAGTATCCGAGTTGTAATGCTATTGCTGTTAAGAGTATTTCTTGGATTGGCCTTGCAAGTATCATTATTATGCTCGTAATCACTAATGGGAGTATCCCGAATAATATAGCTATTCCAGTCACATAGAGTAAGAAAGAAATATTCTTAGATAGATCTGTTAACAAAACCCCAGTCTCTATGATGTATCTAATTGCTTTTCTGATGATTTTATAACTACCAACAAACATGCCTAATGTGTTAATAAGGATGACTATCCCATAAACAATTTGGTCTTTTAAAAATATTGCGAAGTACCCAGTTGCTGATAATCCAAAAATTATGTATGAGAAAGTAATTAAGACAGCCTTGCTTTTTGCAATATCTTTTAAGCTTACTGGTAAGCTTAATAAAAACTCAGCAGCTCGTCCCTCTATACCCAATATATTCACGGCACTCATTGAAAGCACCAATACTATAGGATACATCATGCTCACGAGCATCGTTGGTGGCATCTCCATAACGTGGTATATTATAGCATATACAGCGAATAGCACTGGGCCTAGAAATAGAAGAATAGCATAGTTTACCTGCCTAATCAACAATTTGAAGTCCTTAATAAGAAGTCCCTGAAAATACTTCCCTACCCTAAATTCTTTGGGAATAACTGTTTTGGATTGTGGTGTTGGCCATGAGGTATAAGGAACTGCTAAAATTATCTTAAGAATTCCCTTATAACACCTCCAAGAAATTATTAAGTAGATAGCAAAGGATAGCGATAAATAAACAAGTGATTGCGCATTTATGGTTCCTACATACACGATGGCTGCTAAATAAGCTATTGATAGGGGTGGAAGATACAGTAAGATAGTTCTATATATTTGGGGAAGAGAACTAAACTCTTTTATGATGATTGGCAATACATTATTGATCATGAACGGGATCACATAAAGTAGAGCGAAGACCAACGTATACCCTATAATGACCAAGATCTTAATTAGGAGTCTAACCTTAGACAGTTCTGGTGCTGAGAAGCGGAGATAACTCTTGGATATGGCAGTAATTACCCAAAGGGTTATTAGGTGGGTTGCGCCAAGGGAGATAGCTAAAAGCATTGCCGTTAGTGGATTCACCATGAATGTAAATGTTATTACCGTAAGGATTAATGAACCAAAGACATATGCATCGAATATTCTTAGATAGGCCAAAAGAGCAATAATCGATAATTCTTCATCACTAAAATTAAGCATCAGTAATGGTTGGTAGAGATCAGGAGATAACAGAATGGATGTCTGAACTATAGAGAGAAAGAAGAGCAGGAATGCATTAAGGGATATATAAGATAAGAAGGCGAGCGCTATTGACAATGTCTTGATCTCTGGAGAAGTTGGAATGGGTAGATAACTAATGAAGAACACTGTGGAGAGGATCATTATGATAACCATCATTAGCATGAGAATCTTATGAATGTAAAGCATTTGAGTAGCACTTCTAGAAACTTTCTTAACGGCCTCTGGATCAGTGGAAGCGTATGTTTGCTGGAGCATTATTGTCCTATAAAGCATCTCCCGATATAATACCCCAGAATATTTCCATAGTTCTTTAAGCCTTCTCTTCATCTAGATAATTCCCTCCTAAGCTCCTCTATAATATGAGAAACTTCCTCTCTCTCCCTCGTTAATGCGAGAAAGACCTCCTCTAAATCACCGGTAGGTTCATTAGCCATTCTTCTAAGATCCTCCACAGAACCTTCTGCTAGAATTTTCCCATTATAAATGATCCCTATCCGCGTACAAATACTCTCAGCAATATCCATTATATGTGTAGAGAATAATATTGCCCCATCATTCTTTATATGAAGCTGCATCAACTCCTTGAATATTCTAGCGGATCTAGCATCAAGCCCCTTCAACGGCTCATCCAGAATCAATATCTTTGGCTTATGCATTAATGCCGCAATAATCGCTACCTTCTGTTTCGTTCCCTGAGATAATGCTCCAATAGGAGTATACATGTATTGCATAATCTCAAAGGATTTCATTAGAGTATTTATCCATGACCACACGGATTGATCAAGACCGCGAACAGATGCTACAAATTCGAAAAATTCCATAACAGTTAAGGAATCGTAAAGCACAACCTCTTCTGGAACATACCCAATAAGCTTCTTTACAGCCACAGGGTCCTTAACCGGGGAAATTCCCATTACACGCACTTCTCCTGCAGTAGGTTTTAAAAGACCAGCAATAATTTTTAACGTAGTTGTTTTTCCAGCACCATTAGGTCCTAAAAGCCCATATATTTCTCCAGCACGTACTTCAAAAGAAACACCATCAACCCCACGCATAGTCCCATAGTACTTTACTAAACCTTTAACGCTGATCATGACAGAATTCTCCAAATTCTTCATCTCCTTGAATCATAAATTCTTTAGCCTCTCTGCAATATCTTGAGGAAGATTCTCGAATGAGAAATAATTTATCTCAAGTTCCTTCTTTAAATCGATCCTAAGATCCTCTATAAATCTTAGCACCTCATAAACGTAGTCATAATGCGCACCCCAAGAAATATCCAGAAGTCCACCACCACCCGCAAAAGAAATTATGTCCAGGAGACATTCTTCTAGGTTCAGTTCCTTAACAAAAATGCAAATTGCCGCTGTAGAATTTGTTCTAAAGAAATACTTCTCTCCAAGAATAATACCAACTCTTTTCTCTTCATACATAACATTAGCATATATGTTAGCGAACTTGGAAACAAGACTCTTAAAAAGGCTCGAGAAATCCGTTTTCACCCTAGCCCTGACAAAATGTCCGGTCATTTTATATACCCAAGGTATCATCCACTTTTAATATTCATCATTTAATTCTCTCAGAGGCACCATTTATTTGAATTCATTGTATAGAGTATATAAATGAGGAAAAACAGGAATTTCTAAATGAGCTGAATATTCGATAGAATGAGAAAACTATTTAAGCTTCATTAATGTGGGGGCTTCTCGGATAGTCATGGATTTCTTAGTTCTTGAGAGAGAACTTAATAGTTTTACTATTTCAAAAATCGCCTGAAAGAGATTTGAGACATTCTCACCATATAGAGCGGATGTCTGAATATACATCTCTACTCTAACTTTCTCAGCCAGCTTCTTAAGTCCTTCCTCTATGAGCTCATCATTAATCTTCTTAATATCTTTCTTATTTCCAACAACTAGAGTAAAAGTTTCTTCACCACAGAGTTCTTTAACGTGCACAGACCAAGAGTTTATTAAATCCACTAATGTGCGAGGACGAGAGAGATCAAAAACCATTACAATTAATGAAGCCCCCTTAAGCATATTTATGATGGCCTCACGAAACCACTTCTGTCCCGCAAAGTCCCATATAATTACTTCATGATCATCTTTTTTAAGATAGTAAAAATCTATACCAATAGTTGTTTTTACCTTCTCAACGCTTTCTCCTAAAAAAGATTTTATCAAAGACGTTTTACCAACCCCAGAACTCCCGATAAAAGCGACCTTGAAAATGTTTTTACGATACATCTTATTCCCCTCGCAACAAATTGCTGATTTTCTTGATGATACTATTGGATACTCCCTCAATAATGAG
>JAHKLG010000200.1 GCA_029856625.1 Candidatus Njordarchaeota archaeon
TCTTCCAACTTTCTTCCCTCCTCTCCCACCTCGCTGAACCCTGCACTAATAACTATCGCTCCCTTAACTCCCTTAGCACCGCATTCATCAAGTACCTTAGGGACGCTGGGAGCGGGGATAGCTATTACAGCAAGATCTATTTTATCGTCGATTTCGAGAACGGATCTATAACATTTTAAACCAAAAACAGTACCACCTTTGATATTGACCGCGTAGATTTTCCCATGAAATTTTCTCTTGCTATCTATACCCAATAGATTTTCCATTATAGCTCTGCCAACGCTACCTTTTCTTTCAGAAGCCCCGATAACAACGATGCTGCTGGGTTTAAATAGTGGATCCAGCGATGAGTTATTCATCTTTATCCCTCTTAAATTGTCCTAAGTAAGGATAAAGATCACAGCCCAATTAATTATATGATATATATTTTATATGAATCATATATATAGTGTATAAGATGAAGAAGTTTGCATCTATATGATCTCTAAGGCTTGGAAATGGTTAGATAAAATATTATACCCTTTTAGAATTATTCACTATACATTATGAGTTTTTGATGCGTTGATAGCTTATGACTAGTAAGACGAAGAGATCGATGAGAATACTTATTGTGGCTGAGAAACCAAGGGCAGCGGAGCAAATAACTTTTGCTCTATGTGAACGTGATAAAAAACCAAAACTTGCACGAAAAAGTCCTATTAAGGTATGGGAAATCAAGAGAGATGGCAAAGTCTATAGAATCACCAGCGCGTTAGGACATTTATACACCACAGAATTTGCGAAAAGTGTGCATCAGAAACCGTGGCGAGAAGTTGATCCAAAATACTTGCTAACTAAGGCCCCGTTAGTTAAAGTCACTAGACCGGAGTCTAGAAAAGCTATTGATGTTATTCGTGAGGAGGCTAGGAAAGCGCATTTACTGATTATTGCTACGGATTATGACAGGGAAGGGGAGAACATTGGTATGCAGGTTGCAGAATTAATAGCTAAGAAAGTTAATCCGAGAATCGTTGTGAAACGTGCTAGATTCAGCTCTTTGACGAGGAGAGAGCTGCTTAATGCGTTTAAGGAGGAAAACTTAGTAGAGTTGGATAGGCGGAAAATAGATGCTTCTGAGGTGCGCCAAGAACTGGATTTGAGATATGGTGTGGCATTTACGAGGCTTGCTACTATGAAGTTTCATGAAAGGATGGGTGAAAGTGGATTACCCTTACTATCTATTGGTCCTTGCCAAACACCAACCCTAGGACTCATCGTGGATAGGTATCTTAAGCATATTGAATCTAAGGAGAGAGCGGAAAGAGAGAAGAAATACGTTATCGAATTGACATGCATGATAAATGGAACCGAAATTAAGTTTAAGTCTATTCGAGAATTCCAGAATCTGGATGAAGCAAAATCGTACATTTCTTCGATAGGAGATTCGTTGGAGGTAGAGAATGTTTCTAGGAAGGAGGTTACCATAGCGAGGCCATTGCCGCTCAATACGACGAGATTAGCTGCTATAGCAGCGAGTTATCTGAAATTGCAACCACACGAAACTTTATCGCTATCCGAGAAACTGTATTTAGAGGGACTCATATCATATCCTAGAACTGAAACAGATAGGTATTCGCGCGAGATATTAGATTTCGCGTACAAGATATTGAGAGAGATGCAGAAAAAGAAATTCATACCTAAAGACGTTGAAATAGGATCCCCTAGGCAAGGAAAAAAGGATGATAGAGCACATCCTCCAATACACCCGAAAAAGTTTATTGATCCATCTAAGGTTAAGAAGAGACTTGGACCAAGAGCCAATGAACTTTACGAACTTATATGTAGACATTTTGTAGCGAATTTTCTCTCCAATGCAAAACTTATCAGATTCGAAATAATAGCTACAGACTCTAACGGTGAGAAATACAAAGCTGAAATCCTAGTTCCAGAAACGCTCGGTTTCCTGACCGTATATAAGTATCATCAAGAACTTAAGAGAATTGCGAAAAAGGATATTGCACCTAGTATCTTAAGGCAAAAGAAAATGAGGATCCTAAGCGTAAATGTTGGTGAAAAAACTCCAGCAATAGTTTATCCTATTAGTGAAGCAGAACTTGTTAAATTAATGGAGAAACTCGGAATCGGAACTGACGCAACATTCGCAGAACATATTAGGAAGAATATTGACCGTGGATACGTGGTTAGGGAGAGAGGTAGGCTTATCCCAACGCCCTATGGGTTAGCAATTGCTCAAGCTTTGAAAGATATTGTGCCAGAAGTAATAGACCCTAAAATTAGGGCGAGAATAGAGTCTTTCTTTAGCGCGGTTGTAGAAGGCAAAATGTCGAGAGAGGAAGCTGTGAAGGACGCGATTGCACAATTCGTGAAGATATATGAGAAATTCAAGAGAAACATATCATTATTCATCAATAAGGTAGTCAAAGGTGTGGAAGAATTAGGTCTCTCATTTTTCAGAAAATTGAAGAGGGAAAAAAGAGGAAGGAGGAAAAAACGAAAAAGGAAAAGAAGGTGAAGCTATCTTTTCTTTAGAATTATTGCAAGTATTATTAGTACCACTAAAACGGAAATAAAGATAGCTATAAGTGTATTTCTACTCAAATAATCTTCCTGTTTAACCGTTATATAAATAGTTACAGTAGCCTTATTCCCAGCAGCATCGATCGCTGTTAGTTCGATGACGTAATCACCGGGGGTCAATGTTATTGTATAACGGATTGCGGTACCGGAATACTCAACTTTACCATTTACCTTTAAAACAAAAGTTACTGGGGAAGAATCCTGTGCTGTCCATTTGATTTGAACAGTACCGGGAAGCAAAACTGAGTGGTTAGATGGATATATTATTGATACATTTGGAGGCGTTGCATCTCTTATGAATATGAGAAAAGCTTTTGCAACAATAGTGTCCTCGGAACCGTAACCAATGATTGTAA
>JAHKLG010000201.1 GCA_029856625.1 Candidatus Njordarchaeota archaeon
AAGGAAGGAGGAATTGTAACCCTTAAAGCCATATTTGGAACTTTTAGATCCTTAATTGAGAGACTAATTAAAAAATGAAAACAAGAAAAACCTCGCACCTTATTTAAAAATCCTACATAATTTGTCAAAAATTTAAAAAGAGATGAAGCAGGGAACGGAAGATTAGGTTAAGAAATTGTAGCCCAGTAAGGTTCTGGATTCCTAAGAATCTGAGCGGCTATTTGAACATACCTCATAATGCTATTGGGATAAATTCCTATTATTGCTATTATTAGGAAAATTATTATCAGCGCTAGTACCATCTCGTTTATTTCATGGATTTTCTCTACTTTTTTCTTCGGCTGTTTCATTATAATGTATCTTATCAGCTTGCCATAATAGCCTATAGATATAATGCTGTTAACTAGTATGAGAGAAGCAATAAAGATACCTCTGTAACCTCCTACTGTTAAAGCTGCCCATGCTATAAGAAGCTTCGAGAAAAAGGTTGGGAAAGGCGGTAATCCGGCTAACCCTATTGCTCCTCCGCCGAAAATTGTTGCTGTTATAGGCATTAATCTTCCCACTCCAGATAAATCCTCTAGTTTCCTGCTTCCTACCTCATGTACAAATACGCCTGCTCCCATAAACATCATTGCTTTGAAAAGCGCGTGATTTATCAGATGGAATATTGCCGCTGCTATTCCCAACGTTGTTCCAGTTGCAACTCCTACTAATATTATTCCTATGTTATAGATACTGGAGTAAGCCAGTATTCTCTTGATATCATCCTGAGAGAGAGCAATTATATTCGGTATCGTGATCGTTAATGCCCCAATGATAAGGAGATAATCATATAGTTCAAAATACGTAGCAGAGGAAAACATGAGAACTCTCATTATTGCATATATTCCAGACTTAATAACCACACCCGATAGCATTGCGCTTATACCACTTGGTGCTGCTGGATGCGCATCAATTAGCCATGAATGCATAGGGAATACTGCTGCTTTGAAGGAGAAACCACATATGAGCAGTGCTATGATGAAGTCCTTTACTAGATTTGAACCCATGTCATGAAGAATTCTTGTCGCCAGAGCAATATTCAATGTTCCAGTTACACCATATACTAATGCGAAACCCAGTAATACTAGGGTGCTGCCAGTAGCATCCATTATTAAGTATTTAAAGGCGGCTTCTACGGCTTCTTCGTTTTTGAAGTATGCTACTAATGAAATAGCTGTAACGCTCAATGTTTCGTAAAATACGAAGAAGGTAAAGAAGTCTCCAGCATATACGATACCGATTAGGCTCATCAACATTATTAAGAAGAGTATGTAATACGCGTGAAGAGCATGTTTCCCCTCCATGTACTTGAGAGAGTAAATTGATACTATAAAGGCTATCAAAGCGAAGAGAAATGCCATTAAAGCTCCAAAGCTATCTATTATTAGGCAAGACGTGCTTGGAGATTTAGCTGCAAACCATAGTTCTAAAGGATGAGTTAAGGTTTTCATTAATACTTGGATGGTCCCTATTAAAGTTACGAAGACAATGACGGCTACGATGCTTCCCAGTATCCTATTATTCCTCCTAACTGATGGTTTTAAGCTTATTATCGATAATAAGGCTATACCAGTCAGTAATATAGTGAATATATTAAGAGGAAGCTCGAAGATCTTCATAGCCCTCCCTCCTCAAAGCAGAATTAGTACTAGAATTACCACGATACCAACCACAGCGTATGCTACATTCACATTCGATATACCAGTCTGAATCTTCCTAATTACCTGAGAAACTCTCTTTAATCCGTCTAAGAATATCAGGTAATAGAGCTTATTTATGTACCAACGATTATATAGGAACTTCCATAAGGCCCTAACTATTACATTTTGATTAACTATCTTCTCAACATCTATGGTTTTCTTAACAAATGCATAGTAACTAGGAAGGGCTCCGAGTATTATCAGAGCCCCCGATATGTAAAACATCCTAGACTTAAATGTCTCAGTAAAATACTCTAGAAGCATGTAAGGCTCAAAAGCATGAATTAGGGAGCCGCTTTCAATAAATTCAAGGATAGCAGGTCCCATGAAGCTTAGAATTATCGTTGATACCGCTAGAATAATTAGTGGGAGTATCATTGCTATGCTTTCTTCTCTAATACCATGCTCATTAATAATATGCCTAACATGCTCACTTTCACGCCCAAAGAAGACATACCCTAGCATTCTTATTGTATAGAATGCCGTTAAGGCCACAGTTATAACTGCTAGAGCAAGTAGCACAGTATCTCCTAACTCATACACAGAGGTAATAATTCCCTCCTTACTAAACGCACCCGAAAATGGTGGTACTCCTATCAGGGATAGGGCACCCATAAGCATTGTCCAGAACGTTATTGGCATATATTTAGCTAAACCACCCATCTCATTAAGATACTTGGTATGCACCGTATGCAATACGGCTCCAGCTGCTAAGAATAATAGAGCTTTAAAGACAGCGTGAGAAGCTAAGTGATAGAGACCATACAAATACGCATGTTCATAGTGGTGAATAAGCCCCGCAACTCCGAGAGCCAGGAACATATAACCTAATTGGCTTATCGTTGAATAAGCAAGGACCTTTTTAAGCTCTTTTGCCACCATTCCCTGCGATGCAGCTAAGAAAGCTGTGAAAGCTCCTACGTAAGCTACAATAATGAAGAACATCTTTGCCTGAGGATATTGATGAGATGCTTCAAGCATTATGGGGAAAAATCTAGCGACAAAGTATACTCCCGCCTTAACCATTGTCGCTGCATGTATTAATGCACTCACGGTTGTTGGACCAGCCATAGCTTCTGGCAACCATTCATGATATGGGAATTGCGCACTCTTGCCGAAGGGGCCAGAGAGAATAAATAGTGTAAAAATCGGTATCAGACCAATCTTTGCTAATTCT
>JAHKLG010000202.1 GCA_029856625.1 Candidatus Njordarchaeota archaeon
AACTTTTATTTTTCCAAAAACTCCATTGCTAATCCCATAGAGGCGCAGAAATCTATCTGAGGAAAATATGCCAATAGACTCCCTATTATCCCATAGAAGGTTACATGATAAGAGAATCTGGGAAGTTATTTCTTGAATTAAAGAACTAGTATCTTGTCTAAAAGTTAACTTAGCGATACCATACGAGCCTTCGCCATCAATTATATAATACATTACAAAGACAGAAGAACCATTAAGGGGCAGAACATTTAATAGCTTATACTCAGAGACACTTTCTTGTCCATAATAAAAGGTAATATTCTCATAACTATACTCCAGAATCCCCTGATCAATGAAGTAAAATTTGGAAGAATTTCTCTCCCATAAGAGAATTTCCATCCTTAAATCACTATCTAGGTCCGCTACAAGAATCCTATCGGCAGTGATTTCGGACATGTTAAGAGAGAATTCTATGGAAAAACTAGTATTTAGGACGTATAACTTATCCTGCGTGAGGATAAAAAGTTCTTCCTCCCCGTCTTTATCCCAATCAGCTATGTTATAATCAAGAAGAATTGAGATCTCAAGATTATTCGAAGAATTAAGCGATAGTATGGAGTCGTTAGTTATTAAGAAGAATACACAAGAGTTACTTAATTTTTTCAAAGCAACGATCTTACTAACATTGCCATGAAGAGAGAGAAAATTGAATATAGAGAAGTTCGTATAAATTGGTTGGAGAGAATTATTCATTAGGACCGAATTAACTTTATTTCTTTGCTCTACGCCAATCAATGACGAATAGTCAACTCTTTTATCTTCACTAATCATAGTTACCTTAGAAATATTTGCATTCATTAAGCTAGTTTTTGAGAGATATGCCCAAGCTCCTAACATGATGAAAATACAAAGCAGACCTATTAATCGTTTTTTCATAATTTAGCCTCAATCACTCGTTTACGCTATGAAATTAGCTTTAGATACTTAAAATTTATAGCTCATTTAAATATGTTTTTGAATTATCTAGAAAGAGGAGAGAAGCCTTAATTGGATGTATGCCGAAGTTCAATTAAATTATTTCCACTCGATACTTATTTTTCTCGGGCATCTGATCCAAAACAATTCTTACGAGGTAATCTGTTGGTAGATCGCCGAATTCGTCAAGTTTTAAAACAATTCTTCTAATTAATCCTAAAGCTGGAGCAGCAAATCTATCTCTCGTTACCCTACCAACAAGAATATAGTTTTTTCCAAAGAAGCCTACGTATGGAGGTTTTACAAAAACCTTATCATTCGCGTATCTCCTTACCAAATTTGCTACTATAGCCATGCCCTCAAGAAGCGCCTTATGATTCATTCTTGTAAAAATTCTTATCTTTGATTTATTTATTTGTATGACGAATATTGGTCCTCCATAGTTAAAAACGTACAATCTCTTCAACATCCCATCCATTCTGGATTCCTCAGCGTAGTCCACATACGTAATACAATTTATGGCGTTTCTCTAATGCTTTTTTAAGATTTTTTAATTATTTTTATACTCGATTTCAAAAATTCCTTTTTTACGTTTCTTAGATATTCTTTTCTCATATTTCGTTTTTGTTATTAGCTCGTATATAATTGCTTTTCTAGTTTTAAATCTCAAAGCACGTCCAATTCTTTGAATCATTTCTCTATCAGAGGCAGTACCACTAACTATTATTACCACTCCAATATCTGGAATATCGATTCCCTCCTCTAGCACTTTCGAGGAAACAATCTTACTAAGCTCTCCATTTTTAAGCATTCTTAACAATTGGTACCTTACATCCGGCGGTGTTTTATGAGTTATATTTGGTATCCCAAATAAGTAACTGATCAAACATGCCGTACTAGAAGAACGAGTAAAGATTAAAACTTTATCATATTTATGTTTCTCCAGAATCCTCTCTAGCACAAATATTTTTTCTCTTGGCAATAAGGCTATTCTTCTGGCCTTCTTGAGTGAGAACAATGCCTCTAATGCCCATGGATCATGGATAGCTTTCTTAACAACAATTTGAAATGCTTTTAACCTATCCTTTACTAACACGTTAGACCTAATATACTCGATATATTTGCTCAGAAGAGCTTTCATTCGTTCCTTTTCGCTTCTTGAAAGCTTCACCTTTATGGTCTTTATTTTAAAATCAGCCAAAACCTTCCTTTTTACGAGCTCATCTACTCCAGCTCCTCTAATGATAGGTCCTATAAACATTTCTAAATATTGTACCCTATCATCTTCCCGGGGCATAGTGGCTGTGAGTCCGATCCGATATGGAGCAAGTAGTCGCCGTGCAATTTCTCTATGAGATGACGCTGGTAAGTGATGAGCTTCATCGAAGATCACTAAGCCGAAAAAATCAATTGCCTTTTTGAGAAAAACCATGCTACTAGCGCTTCTATAGGTGGCTATGGTTATTTCCTTTAACTCCTTCCTCCCTCCACCATAAAAACCAATGAACTGTTTATCTGCCTCGAGCATATCAATAATTTTATTAGCCCATTGCATCATAAGATCTATTGTAGGAACGACAATTAAAGTTCGTACTTTAAGTCTTCTAATCAATTCTAAACCAACAATAGTTTTTCCAGCTCCAGTAGGTAATACTATAACTCCTCGATACCCAGTTCTCTTTAACTGAACTATTAGATCCCTCTGATAGTCCCTTAGAGAAAATTCCTTTTTTGCACTGGTAAGTATGGCTATTCTCTCCAAGACTTTTTTCCCGAAATGCATTTTATCGCTATAGTCTTCTAGAAGCTTCCAGTAAGCTGCTGGAAGAATTAAGTATTTCTCCCCCGCCCTTCCTAGAATAAATTCTTCATTAATTTTGTCGAGAATTAATGATTTTCCTTCAGCAATAATACACAATCGCTTTTTATCTAATAGAAAGAAAGGCATCC
>JAHKLG010000203.1 GCA_029856625.1 Candidatus Njordarchaeota archaeon
ACTGCATGAAATAACCATTAAAGGAATAGGAATAGTGAAAAATCATGTATACGGGAGGATCTTTTAAATAAATCACCGTAAATGTGATATTAGCGTAGGGTGGATAAATCATTCGAAAAGCATAGAACTAGAGAGTTTTGTTACATTATATTAAGATCGGAGATTCTTATTTCGTAAGTTCGAAATACTCTAAGATGTTACTTGATTTTAACTAAGATCAGTGCTTTTCCAACAAACAGTATTTCCCATTGAGGCTGTATTCTAGGATGAGTTTGTTTTTCATATACTACAAAAACATGATCATATTGTTTAACATAGTTTTCTAGCTCACTCATGTAGTGACTCGATTTTACATCCAAAAACCATGTGATCCAGTAATGTAATCCAAATCTGGCTAAGACAATAGTATTATTTTTAGGGATATATGGAGACATCGCGTGAAGATCGTCTATTTCTTCAGGGGTTACAACAGGCAGGGCTCGTGAAGAATGGATATATCCTGGCATGAAGATAGAGAAAAGGAGTAGGATTATTACTAGCATACTTTCGACTTCTCTTACGCGTTTCAATACCCCAGGAAGCATCAACATTAGAGGTATAAATAACATAAAGGTAAACCGAATATGCCATTGGGGTGGAAATTGTGGACTAATTAAGAAGAATGTAATAAGACTTGATGATATTAGTACTCTTAGTGTTAAAGCATCAATATGATTCTTTATTGCAGTCACAATAGCTATTATAGAAAACGATATTGATACAAGTATTAAGGGATTCGATAATAGAACGTTTAACGAAGGGATGTTTTCTTCACCGATTAAAAGTTCTTCGAAAAAGCTTTCAAATTTATAATACGTCCCGAAATAAACTGGAAGGAATACTATTATTACAGTAAAGGGGATTCCAACAATCGCACTCTCGACAAGAAATAATCTCAATAGATGATTACTCATATCTATTCTTTTTCTTCTTATTATATCTATTACCACATATAATAAGGTATATGCAATGGCTAATCCAAAATCAAGAATATGGGTTAGTGCTGTTAAGCCAAGAAATACGATCGCTAAAGTGAGGTCTTTTCGTGTAGCGTGGATTGAGACTCTATTAACAAAGTAGATATAGAATAGAAGAAAAAAGACTCCAACAGCATTCTTAAAGAGTGATGTGCCATAAGTTAAGAGCATAAAGAAAGGATGAAGCTCAAAGAGTATTGCATTAACTATAGAAATACCATTATTTCTAGTTATCTGTTTAGAGATTAGATACACAGGAAAAATACAAAGGGCTTTCATGAACGCTAAACCCAATTTTACTCCGTTGATAATACATAATGGCGCGGGGAAAGCATTTATGTTAAGAAAAATCCAAGCAAAAAATGCGAATATAAAGAAAGCTATTGGTGGTGCGGAATAATATAGATTTCCTGATCGTATTATTTCTCTAACCTGTACTGCATAATATCCTCCGTCTGGACCAGGGAGCAGGGGAGTATTAAACAGTACATACCAATGATGTATTAAGAAAATAAAGAAGAGGCTAACTAAGAATAATCGAGATATCCATTTAGAGGATATTTGGAACTTCGGGACTTCTGGCTTCATCTTTATCACATTTTCCTTTTGCATCGGAGATATTGTAATAGATAGTATCTGCCCCTAAATATGTAGTATCTTGTGGCCCATTAAAGCCTTCTCCGCCAGCTGGAGACTAGAAGTTGACCATAATTTATCCAAAGGATAAACTAATTGATAACAACCCTATATTAATTCCAAACGGAAATGTGAATTTGATATTAAGCATAAAAACTATTTTCTCCTTTTTGTGCTGGGTTTTATTCCATTACCAATACTTGGCATCCTAAATACGGAAATGCTAGTAGGTTTTATTAGATAGGTATTATATCTTCTCCTGACACCTCTCATTAGTGAAGCATATTATCTTATTCGCAAATCAAAAACATGAGATAGCGGGTTCTCGGCTTTTAATCTTGTTATCGTGATATATTAATTCATATTTAACAGAACTAGAAGCTATGCATGAGAGAAGGTTATTCTTTTATAATGTTCAGAAAGTTCATCTAAATCTAAGAGTATAAGATCAGTATTTTCCAATTTTCTCGCATCATTACTGAATCCACCTTTTGCTAGAATAATCCCTATAGCCTTCTTCTTACCCATTTTATTTATAATTATCTCCCGTTTAGCTAGAAACTTCTCTACTTCTCTTCGGTTAATCTTTTCATCCCGCCATTTTGCCTCTCCAATTATGACCATATCTCCAGCCACCGCACATGCATCCGCCTCTATGTTTTTCCACCAAAATGCTCCTATGTCTTCTATAAAAGGTATTTCGGTATCCTTTATTGATTTCCCCGAAGATAATAGAATTAGCTCTCTTAGGATTTTTTCGAAAGTGAATGATAGATAATCATTCTTCTCAGTAATAATCGCTTTCTTCACCAGATCCTTGCGTCCGAGCTCTAAAAACGATTGCTTAGGATAAATGAATTTGAACCAAAATCTGAAAAATTCATCATTAATGATGTATATTCTATCCCCTTGGGCTAATGATTTCAGCGTTGATATAATGTCCATCATCATTAGTGTACGTAGATACATTGTTGGAGATCCACGTCTAACCTTAATTTTCGTTAGGGGCATGCCTCTCTTTCCTCTTGAGATCCTTGATAGTATGCTAATATATGTTGCTGGTGCTCTAGTTTCCTCACTTAGCAATTCCTCAGGTTCTTGGATAAGTGGAGCTCCAGGGGATAGCACAAGATCTTCAATATTCTCCAGAGGAGAAATATTCTCATCAACTAGCGTAAAATAACCTGGTGTACCACCAAAGAAACCATA
>JAHKLG010000204.1 GCA_029856625.1 Candidatus Njordarchaeota archaeon
AGTGAAGTGCGTGAAATAGCTAAGACTTTTGAGGAAGGCAGGGTAGCTATGGAAGAGCTCTATAACGAAACGATGAAGAGAATGGTGCCACACGCTATTAAGACATGGGTTGTTCAAGGGCTAGGAAGCATATTAGCTCACATAGAGGACATGATTTCAAGGGCTAAAAGCATATTATTAATCGTTACTCCTGATATTAGTCTCGTGCCAGTAGATAAGATTCTTAAATTAGGACCAATGGTAAGAGTTCAAATAGCTGCGGGAATAGATCCTGGAAAAGCAGAACATTACAATATAGTATCTAGATTAAAATCGAGACCGAGGACGATGATTAGGAAATATGCACGTGGAATAGTATTAGGGGCCATCGTGGATGATAAGGAAGCAGTTTTTGCTTCTCTTCCTATAGGATTAGAGAAACCGGAGGAGGTACTTGGTGTTGCCACAACATCTCATGAGTGGGTCATGTTAGCACATGATTTCTTAGCGTATGCTTGGACAACAGCAGAAGAAGTTTAATATGTTCCTTATCGGTAATTTTTTATCCCTAAAACACCCTCTCCCAATATTTTTCATTAATATAAAGATATATTAGAATACCCATTCTAGGTGAAAAATTCATTTTTGCGTATAAAACTCCTCTGAAAGTTCTGAGTGGCTGATACTTGGTCAAATCTCAGAAGTTTCCTCAAGGTGTTATTCAATGATCCGCATAGGGTGGGATATTAGTCATCGGGAGTTCACTATTAGGGATTATTATTACTTCTCCAAGCTTTATGATACTCTAATTTCTCTTGGAGCTGTTGTTGAAGAATTGATGGATATAAGAAATATTAATGGATACGATGTTGCTGTATTTAATTATCCTGAGGAACCTTTTAATAATGAGGAGAGAAGGATTATAAGGAGATTCGTTGAGCAAGGAGGACGAGTTATAATTCTTGGCTACTTTAGAAACGAAGACCATATAGCTGATGCCATCAATTCTCTTGCCATCGATTTTGGAGTAATTCTCTTAGCGGATGAAGTAATTGACCCTGTGAATAGTTTAGATCCTAAGGGGCTCTTTTTAATAACTTCCAGAATCCTTCATTACAATCAAGGAGTAAACAAAATATTACTCCCATGCACAGCATCCTTAAGAATTATTAGTAATGGAGTTCATCCAATAGTTTACGCTGAGGAAACCGCTTTTTCTAAGCAAAATGGGTGCGCACCACCGGTTTTTGCAAGAGTACAAATTGGGAAGGGTGAGATGATTATTGGTGGCTCATGCGTTTTCTGGGATAATTATTCAATAGAGAAATTTGATAACAAGAAGTTCGCTATGAACCTTTTGCTTGGAAGAACAATGATTGTTGAAGAACAATATGCTACGGAAGCACATTATTATTAATTCCCATAGGGTTTCAAAACAATTTCGAGGTATCATGTCATGCAATTTTATGGCTTGCAAAGATTCTTTTCTTCTTGCCGATTAAGAATATATTCATCAATAATTAATTCTCATAACCACCATCAATACCTAGTCCTTTAGTAAACATAAACTATGGTGTTAGAGTATGGAACTTAAAACATTAGAGGAACACCAGATTTCTCAGATAATTATTGAGGAAACGTTAGAGGATTGGAAAAGCATAACTAACGTGGATGTAGTAATAGTTGGAGCCGGGCCTTCTGGTCTAGTAGCAGGGAAATATGCTGCCGAAAAAGGTTTGAAAACGGTAATTTTTGAACGCAGATTATCTTTTGGCGGAGGAATTGGCGGTGGAGGAATGCTTCTTCATAAGGTAGTAGTCACATCTCCGGCTGATGAAATACTAAGAGATGCTGGCTGCAGATTAAAGGAAATCAGCAATGGCGTTTATGCTCTAGATACAGCAGAAATGATGGCAAAACTCGCAACGGCTACGGTTGATGCTGGTGCAAAAATAATCTTCGGTGTTACTGTTGAGGATGTGATCTTTAGAACAGATCCTCTAAGAATAACTGGAGTAGTGATTCAATGGTCTGCTGTGCATCTAGCCCAATTACATGTTGACCCCTTAGGCATTAAGGCCAGAGCTGTTATAGATGCCACTGGGCATGATGCAGAAGTCCTAACAATAGTGTCTAAGAAAATCCCCGAGTTTAATCTTAAGATACCCTATGAGAAATCAATGTATGCTCCCCTTGGTGAGAATCTAGTACTAGAAAAAGCGGGGGAGATAATTCCTGGGCTTTATGCTACTGGAATGGCTGTAGCGGCGGTTTATAACTTGCCTAGAATGGGGCCAATATTTAGCTCAATGCTCCTCTCGGGTAAAAAAGTTGCTGAATTAGTGTACGAAAAATTAAAGAAATAGAGGACAGATGGTGCATTTAATGTTAGAGTTTATTATCATTATCCTTATCGCTTTTTTAGCTGGGTTTATGGGGGCTATATTTGGTATTGGAGGGGGATCTATCCTCGTTCCTCTTCTTGATCTATTATTACCCATAGATATTCACTGGATAATTCCAGCTAGTCTAATTTGTACTGTTATTACGGCGATGAGTAGTAATATCGTGTATCTTAAGAAGGGATTAACTAATGTGAGATTAGCAACAGTACTGATCCCAATGAGTGCTGTTGGGGCATTTGTTGGTACTCACATGATGATGACATTGAATCAGAATGTTTTAAGAGGAATTTTTGGCATTTTCCTTTTATTCTCAGCATACAACGTCTGGAGAAAAAGTATTATGAGAAAAACTTCGACTAGTTCTGGAAAGAGAGTGTTTAAGAGTGTCTCAAGCTTCTTTTCGGACAGCTATTATGATGAGGCGTTCGGAGATAATATAACTTATTCACCAACTAACGTTTCTATAGGTGCGTTA
>JAHKLG010000205.1 GCA_029856625.1 Candidatus Njordarchaeota archaeon
ATCTTTTTTTAGATTTTCTGCTTTTTCCTTAGCAGTAGTTCCAGAAACTTTCTCAATTAGATCTTTTCTGGCGGAGAGAATAATTGAAACTATATACCATCGTCCTAAACTATCGTAGAGCCGAACTTCGTTTAGGAATGATCTTACGGAGTAAATTAGCATGTATGCTTGTATCTCATTAAAAAATAATAATATGATGAAGAAGATTAACCAAGATAACCATTCAGCTCCTGCTTGGCCTTGTTGAAAGATTAACATAGGAAAGTACCTCAATTTATCAATTCTCTAATAGAGTCTTTCCAATGGGGATACGATAAATAAATATATTTACCTAAGACTTAGTGAGAAGTTTTGTTCTTGGAAGATATATTAAGTATAAACGTTTAATGTGCTAGAAGTTAGGAAGATCGCTATGGGGAAACAAATAACATTGGACGAATTCTTCAGGAAATCTAGAGGAGAGAAGGAAAAGAGAGTTTTGAGGGATAAAGAACTAACTAGTATGATTAAAGATTTTTCTCTCTCAGATCTCATTAAAGAGTTCAAATCAAAAATAAAGCTTCCAGAAATAAAAGACCGTAGTTCAAAGAAGTTCTCCGTGATGGAAATTCTTTCTAATGTGCGTAAAGCGATTATCGTAACCGAGAAACCTAAAGTAGCACAAGCAATAGCTAAAGCGCTAGGTGGGGGAAGGCTCAGGAAAGTATCAACGAAATCAGGTAATATTCACATTTATGATGTCTATTGGAACGCAAAAAAACTAACTATTATACCTCTTAAAGGGCATATCATGGAATACGCGCCTATCGATGCATTCTCTGGGAAGTGGGAAGATAGCGATCCAAGAGCTCTAATTAATCCCTCCTTTTTGAAAGAAGTTATCATTGAAAAGGACGTAGCCGAAATTCTTAAGCGAGAATCTATGGATGCAGATGTTTTAATTCTTGCTACTGATGCAGATGAAGAAGGAGCAAATATAGGGCTAGAAGCTTACGAAATAATTACTAAGGTTAAAGGCAAAATTCCAACATACCAAATGTGGTTTATTTCACTTCAGCCAGCAGAGCTCAGAGCCGCCTTTTATGCACCAATAGAGCCTAAATGGAGCTGGGCCTACGCAGTAAAGGCTAGGAGAATAATAGATGCGATGATAGGTTTCTCGGCCACCAGAGAGCTCACTGTTGCCTTTAGAGACATTACACAATCATTAAGAGTAAAAGCTTTTTCAATTGGTAGAGTGCAAACCCCGACATTATATCTTCTCTTCGTCAGGGAGCGTGAAATAAGGAACTTTAAACCTAAACCCTATTGGGTTCTTAAAGCGCGAATTTTTATAGATGGAGAAAGTCTTGAAGTCATTCATAAAGATTCTCCATTTGATAGTGAAAGAAGCGCATTGATGATTTACGAAAAAGTAAAGGACGTGGAAAAAGGTTTTGTAAGAAAAATCTTGGTGAGTAAGGAGCTAAAATTACCGCCAACTCCCCTTAACACAACAAAAGCATTAACAATGATTAACGATATACTAGGAATTTCAGCTTATAGAGCTATGAAAATACTAGAAGACCTGTACTTAAATGGTTTAATCACGTATCCAAGAACCGACACTGATAAATATCCTCCAAATTACGATCACGTACGTAATCTTAGAGCTCTTCAGAAACTTCCGGGATTAGGGTTAATAGCACAAAGAATCTTAAGGAAAGGAGTTAAACTAAGGAGGAATGGGAGTAGACTTATTGGTGATCACTTACCAATTACTCCAATAGACGCAGCCTTTCCTAGGGATAAGCGTTTGCCAACAAAACAACATCAAGCTGTGTATGAGGTAATCGTGAGAAGATACCTATCTCTCTTCTTAGAGCCCGCAGAAATTGCTAGGATTAAATTGCTGATTAGCATTGGTTCTGAACTTTTTGAGGCATCTGGAATACAAATCATGCGAGAAGGATTTTATGTTGTGTACCCCTATGATAAACCCAAAGAAGAAATCAAGACGAAACTTACTGAAGGGCAAAAGGTACAAATAGAGGCTGTTCTTCCTCCAGAAAGAAAATTTACTCAACCACCTTCAAGGCTGAAGGAAAGTGAGTTAATAAAATTAATGGAGACGCTGGGCTTAGGCACTAAAAGCACAAGGCCAGAGCATATAGAGACTTTAATCTCTAGACATTATGTTGAACGAAAAGGCAAGACCTTACGAATTACTAATATTGGTTGGACAATAGCAGAGTTTTTAGAGAAAATTTGGCCAGATTTTGTTAAACCCTTCTTTAGCGCTTATGTGCACTCCTTAATGCGGAATGTAATGAATGAGGAAATGGACTGGCAAGAGATGATAGAGCATGTTAGGGTTAGGTTCCTAAGATTATTTGATGAATTAAGGAAGAACATAGGAGAGCTTAAAGAGGAGCTATCAAAAGTTTCTAAACAGTATATCAGAGAAAGAGAAGTAATGAAATGTCCCAAATGCGAAGGCCCGATGATAATACTACCGAGTAAGAGAGGAAAAGTAAACATCCTTAAATGCATAGAATGCGGTTTTTCAACAATCGTACCTAAAGCAAGAAGATACATAGTACAAGCTGTAAAGTGCAAAATTTGTGGAAGCCCTATTCTATTGCTAAAAAGGAGCGGAAAGGCGGACATTTATCTGTGCCCAATTTGTTGGCGGGAAAAAGGAATATGTAGTAAATGTGACAAATTAGAGACTTGTGAGGCATTAAAACTAATTAAAGAGGAAAAAGAAAAGAATACGGTAGGAAAATGCGAATGTGGTGGAAATCTTATCTATCTTATAAACTGGCGAATAGTACGCTGTGACAATTGCGGTAAAAAATATTACTTACCTAAACA
>JAHKLG010000206.1 GCA_029856625.1 Candidatus Njordarchaeota archaeon
GTCAACCAGATGTTTAAGGCTGTAGAGGCAGCCGGGTTAGGCGAGAAGGGGACGCAGGCCGCGATAGTCGCCGTAGAGAAGCTCGCAGGATTTAAAGTTGAAAAGAAGTAAAGAGAAACCTTAAACCTCCTAAATCCTTTTTTATTGGTTTTCCTTAAAAGTTCTTCTCGTTCCACTCCTCGACTAGCTTACCCACGAGCCTAACTCTCTCTATATCCGCGTTGGCTGGTAACATGTCCGAGATGCCGAGTATCAGCCTACCCGTACTTCCAAGGGTATCGAGAACCTTAAACGTGAACTCTTTAAGTTTCTCGATCGGAGTCCACGGAAGAAACAATACGGCGGGTATCCCGTCCCTCAGGAACATGCCCTCATCGATTATATGCCTCTTCATCTCCTCCAACGTGACGTCGCCTTGAGGCTTAGGCGTCACACACTCTAAGCCGTCCAGCCCGGTTTCTTTAACGAGTGGAAGTAGCTTCTCCACGTAGCCGTCCCAGTGGGCCGTAGCGTACTTTCTAGCTTTATGTATCTTCGGTATCACCCTCTCATAGAAGGGTATGAGGTACTTCTTGAATAGACGTGGCGAACATAGGTCTTGATGCATGTTCGAGCCGAAGCAAAGCTCCACAACCGGGGTCTTAACGTAACATTCAATTTGCTTTTCTATGTCTTGAGTCATGAGCTCCATCAGGTCCTCCATCTCTTTAGGGTATTTCCAAAGCCACTTAACTGCCCGTTCGACCCCCATAAGCTCTATAGTCAGCCTCATGAGAGGCTCCTTCGATAGGGAGCCACGTGGATATATCAGGTCACCGAACCTTTTCTCACCCCACCTGTAACGCTGCCAGTCGAACTGATAGGTACGCCTCTCTAAAACATACTTGTAGACTTTTATACTTTCACGGTCCTTAAGGAAGAACTCGACCGGGTAACGTGAGGTTCCGTATTCTGTTCTCTTGAGGACAGAAGACATTTCACCTACAGGAGTTACATACCTGGTTATGATATAGTCTCCTGGAGCCGTCATATAGTAGAGGCCTTTAGTCTGTTTCACCCATACGTCTACATCCTCCCCCTCTTTGGCGACTATTCCCGGATAGCCAGCGAATTCTCCTCCACCGAATATTCCTCCCTGCCAGACTAGTCTCGGGGCTGCCTTAAGGTCTTCGTAGATTTCGTCTAAGTATTTACCTTGATACTTCTCTGGAACGGTGTTTCTAACGTTGTTGACGTCGTACCAGTGCTTTAGCCTCGGCTGCCAGACCACACGTTCAGGCTTCTTTCCTTCCAGAACGGCTATCAAGCTCTTGAGCGTGGCTTCACGGTCGATCACATAACCACTTCCAACCAGATAACAGACTAAGGCAGAGCGCGATGACTTGATTTATATTAAAGGTTAGAAAAGATAAAAACTTCTATGGTTCTAACTATATTTTCTCGTACTCCTCGGAGAGTATCTTAAACGCTATCATGAGCTTCTCGCCTCGGTTCCTATCTCCCTTCCTCCTTGCAGCCAATATCTCTGAGGCCAGATAAACCAGAACTTCCTTAATGCTAACCTTAACGTTTGGATGCATCGAGATCAATCCGATAGATCCTTCGGCTTAAACCCTTAATAAATCCTAGGTGGGTTATAGGCAAAGCTCATTTAGCGAGAGGAGGCTTCGATTCTCTCAGGGAATGTTCAGCAGGGATAGAAGTCTGAAGGCTACTCCGCCAGCGAGGATCGCGAAGGCTATCTCGAATACCGTTATGAAAAAAGCTTTCTTAAACCCAAACTCTTTAACGCAGGCAGCTATGGTCGCTATGCAAGGTATATAGAGCATGGTGACGAGGGCGAAGACCATCATCTGCACAGGCGTTAAGACAGATCCAAAGTCCGTCGTTTTTAGAAGCGTCGCGAGCATTATGAGGGTTAACTCTTTCCGGAGGATGCCGAAGACCAACGACACACCCATCTCCGGCCGCAGTCCCAGCCAATTAACCGTGACGAGACTCAAAAACGTGGAAACGGGTTCTAGGAGACCGACTAACTCTATCGATTTTATCACTAAGCTGCTCAGAACTATGAAGGGGAAAGCTATCTTGATAAACTCGCTTAGTCTAAACCAAGTCTGGTTCACCACGGTCTTCATGTGTGGAAGCTTGTAATCGTGCATCTCCATCAGCAGTCCTATCGGCTCACCAGGTAGAGACTTAAACGCCGCCCTTCCTAGAGCGAAGACTATCGCGAGGTCGACTATGTAGAGGAGTAGGGCCCATTCGATGCCTACGAACTTTCCAACAAGCCCCAAGATAACGACGGTCGTAGCCGCGCAGGGTATCAGGGTGACGACGAAACCCGCTAAGAGACGCTCCCTCTCGGTCTCCATTATCCGGCAGCCTAGACACGCCGGAACGTTACATCCATAAGCAAGCATCACTGGGATGAAGGCCTTACCATGTAGACCTATCTTATGCATCACCACATCCATTAAGAAGGCTATCCTACTAAGATAGCCGGAATCCTCGAGCACATATAGAAGGAAGTAGAAGGGAACTATGTAGGGTAGGGCTATGGTGACCCCTGAGATCAAGCCTTCTATAATGCCGCCCCAGATCAATTCTTCTAGGAGACCTTCACCCAGAACACTCTTGAACAGCGGCTCGAATCCATAGAGGAAGTCGCTTAAGACGGTCGAGACGTAGTCTCCGAAGGCGAAGATAAAGTAGAAGATGGCGAGAAGTGTCACGACAATTATGGGGTAGCCGAGAAGCCTGTGGGAGGTTAGAGCATCCAACCTCTCGCTGAGAGAGGGCTTAGCGATAGGCGTTATCTGCTGAACTTCCTCAGCGATCCTA
>JAHKLG010000207.1 GCA_029856625.1 Candidatus Njordarchaeota archaeon
CCAAAGCCTCAACAAAACTTGCTGGATTATCAGCGGAGCCGATTGAATATAAACCTAGTGAGTACACTGGGAAAACTCCTTCTATAAGAAAGCATCCGAAGGATTACTCTCTTGAGGATAAAATTGATATAGCGTTAAGCGGGATCCGAGAGGTACTTTCCAGCGAGGTGATTAGTCTAAGGACAATTTATGGTGAATACTGGGGTCAGAAATTCTTCCTTAATAGTGAGGGGCTTAAGCGGTCTTGGGATCCGATAATGGTTGGTCTCTTCTATGCTGTTGTTGTTAGGAAGGATGGTAATATAGGAAATGGCCGAGAACAAATGTCCGCATCCATGGGTCTAGAGCTTTTTGATGAACATAGACCAGATGAGATAGCGAAGACCGCTTTACGTGGTGCTCGAGAAACATTGGAAGCAAAGGTTTTGGAGAGCGGAAAATACCCGTTTATAGCAAGTCCAGAATTCTCTGGAGTATTAGCTCATGAAAGCTTTGGCCACTTAACAGAGGGTGATTATGTAGCTACTGGTGCATCAATCCTTGCTGGGCGTATTGGTGAACAATTAGGATCAGAGCATGTCTACATTTACGACTCTGGGGACCCTGTAAACTATGGCTTTTGGGTACCCTATGATGATGAGGGCGTAGATGCTAAGAAGGTAACATTACTTGATAAGGGCGTACTTGTTGGATACTTGCAGGCTAGGTCAACAGCGAAAATATTGAATATGAAACCAACGGGGAACGCCAGAGCAATAAACTATAGATTTCCACCAATAGTTAGGATGAGAAATACTTATTTCGGCCCAGGGGATGCGAGCAGAGAAGAGATATTCGAAATGATTGAGAAAGGCGTATATGCAGAGGGACATGCCGGAGGTCAAACAGAAGATACTGGGAACTTTACATTCGCTGCTAATCGGGCCTATTGGGTTGAGAACGGGGAGATCAAATATCCGCTGAAATCCGTTGTTGTAAGAGGGCACATTCTCGATTTCTTAAAGAACATTATCGGGGCTTCAAAGGAAGTAATTGTAAAAACATCTATACTTGGCGGTTGCGGCAAAGGTGGTCAAGCCCCCTTGCCTGTTGGATTAGGAGGACCATATTTAGCTGTTAGGGAAGCGATAATTAGTTTTGGTAGATGATTTTCAGGAGGCGATGGACTTGATTAATCTTGATGAGCTAATAAATATTGGGTTAAAAGTTGTTGAGAAAGCTAAGGAGATAGGAGCTGATGAGTTGGAAATATTTCTATCCAGCAGTGATGTATTCTCTATGAGAGTAATCACCAATTACGTCACTACTAGGAGGGGGCTAGACGCTGGTGTAGGAATAAGAGCGGTAGTTGGTAAAAGAGTGGGCTTCGCTTCAGCTTCCAGTATCTCAGAGGAAATAATTTTAGAGACCGCTAAAAATGCTGTTAAAATAGCAAAAACTCGTCCAGAAGATCCAGATTTCAAACACTTACCAGATCCAAAGAAACCTTCAGCTAAGAGAGGAATTTACGATGAAGAATTGGTTACGAAATCTTCGGATGAATTAATAAAGATTGCAAGTGATTCTATTAAGAGAGGTTTTGATAAGAGTAGTGCTGTGAAGAAGATTGATTATAACTTAACTAAGCAAGTGGGAGTTTTTGCTGTTGTAAACTCTAGAGGTGTTGAGATAGGAGACTCCTATACTACCATTTTCTCATGGGCATCAGTTAAAGCGGAGAGAAACGGAGAAACCGTCACAGCCTATGAGATATTTAGTTCGAGGAGATTCGAGGAGGAACCCTTATTAACTGTTTCCGAAAAAGCAGCTGAAAGAGCATTAAGAATGTTCGGTGGTAAGAAACTTGAGAGAGCCTTCATCGGTCAGGCAGTTATAGAGAATTTCGTTGTGAGTGATTTTCTATGGCCTCTAACTTATAACGTTAATGCCAGGAATGTACAAGAGAAACGCAGCGGCTTCGCTAATAAATTGAATACTGAGGTAGCTAATGAAAAGGTAACGATACTTGATGACGGTACTCTTCCAGAAGGATTAATGACTTTCACGGTAGATATGGAGGGAATACCAATGACGAAGAAAACACTAATTGAAAAAGGAGTACTAAAAACATTCGTATATGACAGTTACACAGCTTTTAGGGAAGGACGAGAGAGCACTGGAAATGCTATGAGAAGAAGTTTCGAGAACTTACCAGCGCCATCCACGACCAACATAGTGATGGAGGCCATGGCTAATAAGGGCGCTCAAGAGCTTATAATGGAAATTGATAAGGGAGTATACATCGGTGGATTCACAATGGGCTCTCACTTAACAGATCCTCTCAAAGGAACTTTCTCTGTAACTAGTCTTAATGCGTTCTATGTTGAAAACGGGGATATTAAGTATCCACTAAAATCCGTGACCGCTGGTGGAAACTTCTATGAATTGTTAAGAAACATACTTATAGTGGGCTCAGACTACAGATTAACGAGCTTTGGAAAAATTCCATCGATACTTGTTGATAAAATATCATTTGTCTAGATTCCCCTATTCCTTATTTTTCTTATTATCACATGACTTATCTTATCAGAATTCAGTTAGAGTTTTGGTTATTATTATTGAAAAAGATGGTTTGTCAAAATCTTTATTTTTTCCTCGTCCTCTGAGAGAACATTTTTGTATCAAAGTTATTTAGTTTTTCAATTTCTTCCTGTACTCCGCACTTATTAATACCTGGGTTATGATTTCTAATTTCAGACAAAAGAATGTTAAACTGGCTATCAGTAAACCTATAGAGAGGATAATCCATCCAAAATCTAGGATAAACAATAGTCCCCC
>JAHKLG010000208.1 GCA_029856625.1 Candidatus Njordarchaeota archaeon
CTTTCTCTTTTCCTTGACTGCTATTCAAGTGAATATTCAGACCCTATGCAAACTTTTGAACTATGTCATGTAAAGAGGAAAACCGTGTTTTTCCTTCATTTTTGTGAATATCTTCTTGGCAATTTAATCTACTGTTTTCTCTCCGGACCGTTCTAACTTCAAAATTGGAGGTGATGATCAAGTTCATGCGCGCAAAGCTCGGCTATTTCTTAGTCTGAAACTCTTTCGCTAGATTTAATGCGATTGTAGCATCAAACTTTTCAGTATGCATATCCCATTCCTTAAAGTAGAAACCATGGCACCCTTGTTCCTATAATTTCCGCTATAGCACTTTTTGTAATTCTCGTTCGTGTAAAAGAAAACTTTTATGAGAAGAATCTTATACTTCCTTGTTGCATCGGAGCTTTAACCGTCATCCAGAGGATTTTTCTAATTCAAGCGCCACACCCGCTCTTCGCCCACTTCTGGGAAACTTGATCCTCAATATTTACCCTCCCATTATATATCCAAATGTAAAAAGACTGATTTTCAGAGCAGGTTTCGTAAAGTTCTCTTCTAGCCTGCCTGTATATGTTAGATGGTAATATCAAGTATTTTCCAAAGTCATAAAAGGCAATCTTTAAGAACTCTTCATCTTGGAGCTCTTTCCCCAATATTCTCTCTAAATCTTGTTATTTTTGATAAGCTTCTCTGCTACTGATGATGGGATTTCAGTCTTCTTGAAGGAGGATAGATAGTCGAATCTGTACGCTTTAAATTTGTATGCTAAAGTCCATATTGCCTTAGTCGCATCGTAGTGTAGGACTCAAACTTATCATTTCAAGATTTTCTTGAGATAGATCTCTAAGGACTTTAAATTTCAATGATTTTAATTGGCTATTAAAAATCTCAAATAATACACAATAAATGTTTAATTCGTTAAGACTTTTAATCTTAATTTAGTACATTAATGGAATGAACATTCATGTTTTCTCGTGAGATATCTCCTGTATGGAAAATGGTTAAGGAGGCTGTCGAAAGTCTTTGTGGAAGAGCGACTCATCGAGATATAATTAACTATATTCAGAGCAGATATGGTTCAGTTAATGAAGGTACTATTAGGTGTCAAATTACTGCTTGTACTGTGAACAAACCTAAAAGGGTTACGAAGATAATGCTGAAAAGCCCCCTACTTAAGTGGAGAGAGTGTCAACGCACATAAGGGTAAGAAGTATGGAGCTGCCATGAAGTTCCGAAAAGTTAAATATGCGTTTTATTATTTTGTATGCGGTGACTTATTTGAGGAATATCACGGTTAGGATTGATGAGGAAACGTATAAGGCTATCGAGGAACTTACGAGGGTAGAGAAGACAGATAGGTCTACCGTCGCAAGGAAGCTGATTGCGAGGGGGCTTGAACATTTAAGGAGAGAAAGAGCCCTAAAACTCTACAGGGAGGGTAAGTGTACTTTATGGAAAGCGTCTGAAGTGGCGGGCGTGCCCCTAAGAGAGATAATCGATTTAGCGAAGTCTGAAAAGATACCTATACACTTCTCAGCTGAGGATGTAGATGAAGCTTGGAGAGCCGCATTCGAGGAGGACTAAACCTACATACGTATTAAATGCCACGCCCATCATTCATTTCTCCAAGATAGGCATGTTAGACCTCATACTGGAAATATGTGAGGCATTCATAACAGAGGAGGTTTACAGGGAAGCCGTAGTTAGAGGGGAAGGATTCCCAGACTCGGCAATAATCAGGGAAGCCGTAGAAAAAGGGAAATTGAAAGTCTACCATGTAAGAACAGAAGGAATGATCAATAAGATTCTTAGACATGGAGAAATCCATAGGGGAGAAGCTGAAACAATAGTTGCTGCGAAGGAGCTGGATGGAACAGCAATAATAGACGATGCGGAAGCAAGAACGGTGGCGAAAGCATACAACGTAAAGGTGGCGCCGGGATGCATATTTCTAATCTTCCGCCTACTCAAATTAGGAAGGATAAAAGCTGATGAGGCTGAAGACATGATAGAGAAACTCGTGAAGTCAGGCTTATATCTAGATCCAGAAACACTGCTAAACGCATACAGAAAAATAAGAGCCTATGCAATTTCAGAGGGACGCGGCAAGCCGAATGATCCCAATGGATAAGGCGAAGCGCAAGCCGGCTTTTCGAATAATTTTTGAAGCAGCTGCTTAGCGAAGCCTTCGACTGATACGATAATGCTTTCTCTATAGCCTTGAGCCTGAAAGCCTCGAGTCCATCTTTTAAACCCTCCGGCTTTAGATGGGCAGAGGGAAACATAATTTTGAGAGGTGATTTTCTATGGCTAAGATTTCAAGTAAATATAATCCTAGATTTGTCGATTATCTGAAGAGTATAAGGCGAACCGGTGGGATCCGCAGAGCAAGATTTGGACGGTACTTGGCATTAATGAAAGAATCTTTTTGCACTCATTGTAAAATTTTTGGTTGATCCATGAAGTTTCCCAATTTTTAGTTTCAAGAATTCTGATTGCCCAGTCTATTCGCTTCTCAACTTCTTCATATTTTGTTATATCCATTCCTTCTATTTCCTTTACCGCGGAACTATACTCTTCACTTTGTTCTTTGATGAAGCTAGAGAATCGTTTCATTAGGCTTTTAGCGAAAGGCAGATCTCCTGTAGCACGCGACCAATAGATCTCCATAATTTTGTTTAGATTTTTAGCAACTTGATGTCCAGTCTTCTTTCTGAGCTACTCTTCTAATTTTTTCTTATTTTTTGGGGAACTTCTTAGGAAATTAAGCGGCGATTTTTTGGCTGTCTCTACACATTGTTGC
>JAHKLG010000209.1 GCA_029856625.1 Candidatus Njordarchaeota archaeon
ACGAGGGGCTTTTAAAGGGTGTTAAGTACAGAAAGAGTGCCTTTGGAAAGCTCTCAGACGAAGCCGAAAAGAAGATACTGAAGCTAATCGAGAGGGCCAGCGGGCTATGGGAGCAGTGCTGCATCAGGCTCATACCCTGCAGAGACGGTAAGGGCGAACCGCTGTTCAGGGCGTTGGACCCGAAGAGAGCCTCCTATGAAGAAGAGAAGCTCAGCAAAGCCGTTAAGCTAGGGAAATACTGGACGTTTCTGTATGCTAAGGCTACCTACATGGTAGACTTCTGCCAGCTCTTCAAGAACCGGAAGCTGAAAACGCGAGAGATGGGGAAGAGCATTAACCCAATCGTGAAGAAGAGGAAGAGCTTCGTATGGAGAGAGATGAATCCCAAGCAATTCGACGGAACTCCGCTAGAGAAGTTTAAGAGCCTGTTCAAAGAGGGTATGCCTGTCGAAAAAGCGTTCGAGGAAGCGTTAAAAAACATAAAAAAGAGGGGCGATAGACAAGTTGTCGAGAACGCTCTGAAAGAACTACAGGAAGAGCTGCCTAAGGAGCTAAAGGAGGAAGAGGTTGACGTCCTAAAATTCCTAAGTGAACAAGTAGTGGACAAACATTTCGGAGAGAAATGCGTCGACGTCTTCGTGTTTGGTGATTATGACGACGAAGCCGCTGGAGAGGAAGCCGGAGTAGCCTTGATGCCTGGGAGAGTGATATTTCTAGACGAGGAAGTCGTTACAAAAGGTGGCGAGGAAGGACCTATAACCTTAGCCCATGAGGTCGGACATAACCTAAGCTTAGGCCATGTAGAAGACGAAAACAACGTCATGCACCCCACATGTGGAGGAAAGAAACTAAACCATGAAACACAGTGCGTAAAAGCTAACAGGCACCTGGAAAAGGAGGAGCATAAGCTCTGCGATGAGAGAGCCAAGAGGATGTTCCTCGAGGAGAAGATAAGGGAGTGGCGGAAGGCTCTAGGAGAGGCCGAAGCCTACTTCAAAAAGGTGGAGAAGCTCCATAAGAAGAACGAGAAGAAGTTAGAGCGGCTTGAAAGTAAGAGAGAGAAGGCCGAGAAGAACGCCAAGAAATACGAGAGACAGGCTGAAAAAGAGAAGTCTTCCCGTATGAGAGAGTACTACAGGAAGAAAGCCGATAAATATAGGCTGGAAGCCGAAAGATATGGGCGAGAAGCCGAGCCTCTGAAGAAGGTGGAGAAGGCTCTGGAGGAGGCTAGGGATCTCGTGAAGGGAGTAAAGGAAGGTTTAGGAGAATTAGAGAAGGAGCTCCAGAAACTAAAAAGCGAAAAATAAGATACCGATGCTTCTCGCTTTCTACGGACTTTCTCCTAGCACTCATCAGCGGGAAGTAATAAGTCAAAGCGATTCGAGGATCGCTCTCAACCTCTTAAAATCTTCTGCGAGGATCGCCTTATAGTTAGGGTTGTAAAGCGCCGCCGCAGGATGAAACGTAGGCAATATCTGAATAGGCATACCGAATAAACGTTTCAAGTAGACCCTTCCCCTCACCTCTGTTATTCCTCGGAACTTAAGACCCACCCTAGAGAAGATGTATCCTGTCGAGTGCCTCCCTAAGGTGACTAAAACTTTAGGCTGAATTATCTTGATTTGCCTGTCCAAGTATGGAGTGCAAGCCTCAACCTCATCCGGTTTAGGGTCTCTGTTGCCCGGCGGCCTATGCTTAACCACGTTCGCTATATATACCTCCTCTCTCCTTAGACCGATGCTTGAAAGCAGCTCGTCGAGAAGCCTTCCAGCCGCTCCGACGAAGGGTCTACCTTTCAGATCCTCCCAATATCCCGGAGCCTCCCCTATAAACATGACTTGGGCGTCGAGGCTCCCTTCACCAGGCACAGCATTCTTGGCGTGTCTCCAAAGCCGGCATTTACGACAAACGTTGACCTCCGCAATCAGCTCCTCCATAAGTTCCTTTTTAGCATCCATGTTCAGCTTCTCCGCATCCAGAACGAGAATTTTTCATTTGAAGCTCTTCAGTTCTTCCCGTAGAGAATTGCATAGCTCGCAGAAAGCTGACATAGCTTCTTCCGCGTCTATCTCTCCGGAGGCCAGTCTCTTTGCGGTCTCCGCCGCAGCAGCTTGAATCATAGGCAGGATCTTCCCGAAATGTTTAACCCCTCTGAGACCGCGTTTCGAGTGGACGTATTGGCTTATGGCCGCCTGCGTGGTTCCTAGTTTCTCAGCCGCGGTGACTTGTGTGAGATGATATTTCTCGATGAGGTCTTTAGCGATCAACGACCTATAGATCGGTAGGAGATATCTCACGACGAGTTCGCATGGGGTGCGCAATTTCCCATCACTATATAACATTCTTATCTAGTTTATAAATTAGTTCTCATCCTGACGATGCGTGGCCTCGACCACGAGAACACTCTAAAACGTTTACTCCAAACATTTTCACTTTAAACCCTTAAAGCCGCTAGTTCTCGGTCTTCGATGGCTTTCGCTTTCAAGGTCTTCTCTTCCCCGCCTTTATAAACGCACACCTCAACTAACCCAGTCCTCGGTGCATCAGAGTATCTAACGGTGAGGGCGGCTGCTTTCTCGATAAACTCAGGCTTCTCCGTCCCTAAGTAAAGCGTGATGGGGCCTTTATAACCCTTAACTTTCAGTCGGGTTACTCCCATCTTCTCCGCGATCCTCGATAAGATAAGGTTCTCTTCTCTGTTTCTTCCGACTACGATTTTCACGTTGCCGAGCCTGAAGTGTCGTCCGACCTTCAAGAGCTCGACGGCTTCCAAGGTTAACCTTCCCTCA
>JAHKLG010000021.1 GCA_029856625.1 Candidatus Njordarchaeota archaeon
AAATTCCACATCATCATCCGATAAAAGTTCAACGCGTAATGCGTTAAAGAGCGTATGCGTTTCTCCATATACTTTGAACCTAAGAGTTGTTGGACCATACTCTAAGATCTCTATTCGCATTTTTTGGGACCTAGGTTTCCACCAAGGGGTAGTTCCATAGTATTTTAGTAAATCTGACAATTTTTTTCACCATAGAATAATCTTTACTCAGAACAAATATTGAAATGTCACGTCATTGATATATATCTCTTACCCTCTCTATCCCATATGGTACTGGTGATGAGAATGGGATTAGCAGAGATAAGGAAAAGGATAGAATTAGCGGGTCTCAAGGAGAAGAAAAAGTATAAGAAGATGCTAGCGGATCTAGAAAATGTTCTAAGGAAGATCGAAGAGGCTGTAAGAGCGACCGAGGAATTCGAAAAAAAGTGGGGGTGGAGTATAGAATATAAGGAAAGCAATTTGGAAAAACTCATTATACCCATAAGAAAGAGACCAAGCTTACTTGATAGAATTACTGGAAGGTATTATTCGGATTTGGCGCTCGAGATATTGAGCATTAGTGATAGAGAGAAAATTTCACTCATAAGTATAGGAGATCTAACTCTTAAAGTCAAGGAACGATTCCCATACGCAACTAGTGAGGATGTGCTTAAGGCTATCGAACTTCTTAAAAGAAAGGGGTTAATAACGGATATTTTCAAAGAAGACGGTATAGTATACGTCGAATTCCCGATAATCTTTGAAGATATAAGAAGACTTGTCCAGTTATTTAAACAAGAAGAAAAGAAATTTATCACACTTGAGGAAGCAGCGGAGAAATTAAACTGGAGCCTTATTAAAGCGTACAGAGTATTAGAAAAGATGGTTGAACTTGGAATTCTTGTCAGAGAGGATTATCCACAGAGATATTGGCTAATAAGAAGAGAAGATTAAGTGTGGAAAAAAGAAGTTGAATGGCGGGCCCGGCGGGATTCGAACCCGCGACCTCTGGCTCTCTGCACATCTTAGATTATTTTTGCCCCTGTTCCGCAGGCCAGCGCTCTATCCAGGCTGAGCTACGGGCCCAAATATCTAGTATTTGAGGCGAGTATTAGGCGGTAATAAGATTTAGATACTCATTTAGTGTTTTAACCATGGGAAGAAGTTTTTAATTTTACTCTCATCTAAAATTAGATGAGAAAATGTCAGAGAGGGACCATTTCTTCATCTGGTTTCCGTGGTACCTTCCGCTCATCATGAAAGCTAGTATATGTGATATTAGCTCGACCCAATTATAAATGAGTAGTTCTAAGTATAAGTAATTATACTTAAGAGATCAAGTTTACAGACTAAAGAAAAGTTTAAGCGAGATTTCATTTTTAGCTCTGGTGACTTTTCTTGGTAATAAAATGTCCGAAATGCGGAGGTCCCGTTAAACTCTTCAACATTCAACCAGTAGGTAATGATGAGATACATCTCATATTCCTATGCGAAAAATGTGGAGCTTATTATGAGATAAGGGTACGAAG
This sequence comes from Candidatus Njordarchaeota archaeon, assembly GCA_029856625.1. Taxonomy (GTDB): domain Archaea; phylum Asgardarchaeota; class Njordarchaeia; order Njordarchaeales; family Njordarchaeaceae; genus Njordarchaeum. Next base: position 1,512 of record JAHKLG010000021.1, read on the forward strand.
AGAAAAGGTACACGAGATAGCTCCTATGGCCATTTCCGCTGAAAGTGATATTAAGGAATTATTAGAAAAAAGAATAACACCAAATGAAATTCCTCCCGATACACCATATCCGATCAAGAAAGTAGTGAGTTTGAAAACTCGTGCCTTTATCCCGATCTTCTTAGAACGAATTTTTGACCAACCTCCCCGTACTGGGCAGGAAATTTCGCCCAATTATCTCAAAAGTCTCGGCATTCCTGATCCTTACGCGACAAGATTAGCTGAATTTTGGAGAGAGCGAGGGATCACGCGATTATATAAATTCCAAGAAGAGGCTTTCAAAACGATATTGTCTGGGAGACATACCGCAATAATAGCACCAACCGGAACCGGAAAAACCGAGGCTTTTGCTATCCCATCTTTCGTTAGGGCTATCCATCTTAAACACCAAAGAGCTGAGAACCCAATTATACTAATTATATATCCGACAAAAGCTCTCGCAAGAGATCAATTAACAAAGCTCTTTAAATATGGAGAAATATTCGGATTACAAGTTGCAGTTCTGGATGGCGATACTCCTCTTAGTAAGCGGAGAAGAATATTAGCGAGACCTCCAGAAATCTTATTAACAAATTTTGATATGATTCACTATCATTTAGCAAAAAGAACAAAGCTGGGCTACCTCTTCAGGAGGTGTAGAATTGTTATCATTGATGAGCTTCATGAATATTATGGAGCTTTTGGTACTCATGTTCATTATATATTGAAGAGACTTAGGAGACTAGCCGAGAAAGAGAAGAAAAAGATACAAGTGGTTATGTCGTCTGCTACTATTCAAAATCCAGAGGAATTTTGCTCACTATTAATTGATGATAGAGTAACCATTGTTTCTGAAAAAGGTCGTAAAACTCCTTTATTTGTACTATTTCTATACTCATTGGATCAAATTCATAGGACCGCTGCGGAGATACTGTCTACAGCTATAAAGGAGCGTATTAAGTCTCTAGCTTTCTTTAATACTCGTAGGAGTGCTGAGTTCACCCTATATATACTGAATAGGATTGCTCGTCGAGAAAAAAACATATTCAATAAATTCGATCTCCATCGTGCTGGACTCCCAAGAGAGACAAGAATACAAATAGAAAAAGATTTTCGCGAAGGGAGAAAATATGTCTTAATCGCTACACCTACTCTGGAATTAGGTATAGATATTGGAGATATCGATCTTGTATTGTCAGAGATAACTCCCGTTAACAACTTTATCCAGAGATCTGGCAGAACTGGAAGAAGAGGTCGCCCGGGATCTGCAATTCTCTTACTTCGTAACGATGATCCTATTAGTGAGTATTATGCTAGATGCCCCAGAGATTACTTCGAGGATGTATCAGTAAGATACATTGAGCCTCGTAACCCTTACATAGCTAGTAAACACGTTTATTTAGCAGCTTTTGAAGAACCTTTAGATGAAGAGGAGATTGTTATTTACAATATTCCCCGAGAAATAATAAATGATCTTGAGAGGGAAGGTGCCGTTATAAAGATAGGGACAAAATATTTCGCTAATGGGGCTCTATTTAACAAATACTTTGCAAGAAATATTAGAGGCTCCGATAAGATTGTTCGTGTTTTTTACAATGGTCGTGTCATTGATGAGCGAGAAGCAATAATAGCTGTAAGAGAGCTTCATCCTGGGGCTGTGTATGTAAATAGGGGTGTGAAGTACATCGTTAAAAGGTTAGATCTTAACCTCCTAAAAGCCGAAGTCGAAAAGGCTGGACCTGATTACGATGATCTCTATACACGTCCTCTTTACACTTATAGTGCAGTACCCTTAGGAGAATTTACTATACGCGAAACTATGGGTACTATCCTCTTTCATGGAAGAATGAAAGTAACTGCTATTGTGGATGGTTATCTCGTCTTCCGAGAGGGACAGAAAACACCAATTGCCGAATATTCCTTAGAGACCCCAGTAATATATGAATATGAGACATATGGCTTAGTATTCCGCGCTCCTAAATTGCCCTTTACGGATAAGGAACTTATAGATGGAAGCTATCATGCGCTGGAACATATTTTAATAGAGGGCACGAGCATCGTTACGGGTGGAGGCTCAGAAGATCTTGGTGGAATTTCCTTCGGTTCAACAGGCGTAATTGTTATTTATGAAGCAACACTTGGAGGTAACGGTGTATCCCGGTTACTATTTAATAGGTTCGAAAAAGCTGTTGAAAAAGCCTACAAGATACTCAAATACTGCAAGTGTCCATCGAATGCCATATGTAACAAATGTGTATATTCCTACAGGTGCGGAAATAATAATCGACCATTATACCAGCCAGGAGCATTAATGGCATTGGAAAAAATGTTAAAAGGTGAAAAAGTAGAAGACGCAGATAAGGCTTTAGAAATACTATTAGCGATTGAGAAGGGCATTGTATAGGAAAGTTATGATCAAAATTTTTAAAAGCTAGCATCTGAAACATATGGGTTTCAAGGCACCGCTTCATAGACAGGGTGGACGATGTGAGCAGAGTGCGCTCAAAGGTGATTAAGGATACTGCTAAGCGAATAATAGTTAATTATTGGGATGTTGTTAAGGACATTTGGGAAAAATCAGAAGAACTTTCAGCTGATCCAAAGCTAGCAGCTAACTATAGATTTCAGATGTATAAGAAACTGGTAGAATTAACGACGGATATCACAAGTAAAAGCGTCAGAAATCGTGTGGCGGGTTACATAATAACATTAATGAAACAGATATTATACTTGGGCCGCTTTACACTGGAAGAGCTAGCGACTAAATACAGACTTAAAGAAGCAAAAGTCTCCTCGTTAGAGGAAATGAGCGACGAGATGGGTAGTAATGAAGAAGAAAGTAGGGAGGAGTAAGAAACTTCATTAATGCACTTTATACTCATCCCACTCTTTCTAAGATTTCTCTAACTCGCTTTAATTCTAGGAGAACCATGTATAATAGAATTAAATTAGCTACTAATAGTATCATCACCATTAGAAGAAAAATAACTAAAGACTGCAGAAAACTTAATTGAATCAAACTGTTTTGAATCATCATCCATCACCTAACCATTAACTCAACTTGCAAATCTGGAAGTAAAAGTTTTACCAAATACCTCTTGGCCCTAACATATCTACGAACGTAGGGTGGTTCATCAGAATGTTGAATATACATCTCCACTAAACCGGCTTTGCTCAATTTGTTAAGATGCATATATAATAGGGGTCGGGATATTTCCAGTTCTCGGGCTATTTCAGATATGTATTTATCACCCTTAGAAAGAAGTTTAAGTATTTTTAAACGAATTGGGTGAGCTAATGCCTCAAAAAATGCTGATAATTCTTTTTCATTCATTCTTACTCCTCTTTCCTACTAGGTTTTTCAGTTTTTACTGGAGCTAGATGTTTTAAATCCACTTCAACTAACAAAGCACCCCCACCCATTAAGTCTACCCATGCTTTCTTCTTACCCACAGACACGACTCGTGCTCTCTGACCTTTAAATGGCCCATCAATGATTTCGACGATCATTCCTTGCTCAATCTTAACCTCTTCCTCTACAATAACTCGCTCATACTTCACCTCGAAACGCTCAATATACTCTTTAACGTCCTCGAATGATAATTCATCGGGGAAAGCTGCTGCATATCGAAAATTCTTCACAGCTCTTACTACTGCATCATAATTATCAGCCTCGACTATTACAACTCCCGTTCCACCACCTAGCATAAAAGCAGAGTAAATAGGTAATTTGAGAACTTCTGTTCTCCATTTAATTAGGAAAATTAGCTGCATCTCTCTGCCCGCTGGCACTTTAACTGCAAAGAATTTCCTCTGCTTATCTATTTCCTCCTCTTCTGTAACGCTCTCTTCTTTAACCTCATCGTTATTTGTCAAGTATATCCCCTCATGCTCATTTTTTGTGAGTTCCTACGCTCCTAATAGGGCATTAAAGATTAGTCTTATCACAACATCAATTACTCCCACTGCTAAGATTGTAATGAGGATAATTTTTGATATTTGGTATATCTCCTTCCTTGAAGGCTTCGTAGCGTATCTTAAAAGCCTTCTGGATTGCACAATATATTCTTCTATTTTTCTACCACTCACGAAGCATCACCTACCTATCGATTACGTTAAATGTAAAGAAAAATCAAACACTGTTAAAAATCCTCGGTTAATCTGTCTTTATAAGAAAAAGCGAACACCCTTAGATAGAATGATAATGAGAAATTGATTAGATACCTTGAGAATTACATTGCTGGAAAAACTCTTAGCTCAACCTCTCCTCTTTCTGCATCTTGAATTTTGTATAAGACCCTTACCCTCATTCTTCTTGGCGGATTCTTCGCACCTCTTGACCAAATGACTTCATTAAGTTTCGGGGATATCCATACTACTGGTCTTTTTATGCGAATTTTTTGACCACTTCTTGGGTCCTCTACGTTCTTAACGTATTTAATCACCAACTCCCTTAAGACCTTCACTGCTTTCTTAGCACGCTTCCATTTAGGTGCTGATAATATTCTTGGATAAAATCTTACTGTTAATAACCTCTCACCATCTCCCTGCATTTTCTCTTCCATTATTTTAAGCTTCTTACCAGGCCCACGCTTTTTAATTCTTCGCTCTTCAGTTATCTCCTCTATTTTTTCCTCCTTTACTTCCTCTATTTCCTCTACTTTTTCCCCTTCCTCCATTGTTTCTTCTACTTTTTCAACGTGCTCTGCTTCTTCCTCACTCATTTTCCTCCCCTTTTCTCCTATACCTTAAGTTTATTCCTTCTCCAGTGTCTCCTTTTTGGTGTTGTCATAACCCTCCTGTTTGTTTTAATTCTAACGAATACAGGTACCATTCTATTTTGCTTATTAGCTTTAGCGAGTCTCAATTTTTTAGCAAGCGGTTTATATCTTGCCATCTCACACACCTCCTTTACGCTTAAATAGTATTTCCCCACCCCTCCTTCTACCACTCGTTAATCTCTTTAACATTTCTTTAAGCTGTTCATCGGTTATTGGCTCTGTTATACGTCCGCTTCGTGCTAATAGTATTAGCTGATCCTCAATAGCTCGCGCGAAATCCGGTCTAGCTAGTTTTATCCTAGCAAGTCTTTCTCTTGCTTCTTCAGTTAATATCGATCTAAGAATTGTCTCACGAGCGATCTCTTCTTGAATAGCCCGTGCTCTTTCTTCTTCCTCCGATTTCAAGAGTCTTTCGAGCTCCGCCCGCTTTTTAGCCAGTAAAGCCTTTAGTTCTTCGTCTTCTTCTGAATAATTCGCTTCATAACTCAAGTTAAGCACCCCCTTAAAGTTATTCCTTATCGCCCAGTAATGAATAATAAGTTAATTGCAAGATTAAATAACTAATAAGGATACAATTATGAAGCATATTCCCTAGCATCTTAAATTTAAGATCTAATTTAATGTCATACAATGTTTAGCTCTTTTCCTACTTCTGTAGCGATTTCATTTAACAATTTCTGTCCCTTAGGAGATACTTTTCGACCCTCGACCGTTCTGATAACTAAACCCGCTGCTTCTAATTGTTGTAGGCAAGTTCGAATTATTTTTGCTCCACCCTTCACCTTGCGTTCCGGTCTTGTGCCCCTACTTTTTCTTCCACCATAATGTTTTCTCAGATGCCCTACTCCGATCGGTCCACGTATGAAAACTTGATATAATACGCTCGCTGCTCTTAAATACCACCAATCGGGTTGAATAGGTGGTCTCTCTCTGTGGGGTCCAGTTTTTACAAATTTAGCCCACTCAGGCATTCTTATTTGAGGAATTTGCTTTAATCTTTCTGCTAACTTTTTTATTAGATAGCTCGGAGGAACATCATATGGTGTAAGCATTCTACTCACCAAACTTTAATTTCTACCCTCTCATGCTTTCACGATCTCGAACTTTTTCATCCTTCTTAGTCCCATGTGTCTTGATTTGCCACAAACCGTGCATGTGAGGACTAGATCAATTTTCTTAGTTGTTTTTGCATGAAGTTTCCATTGAGAGATAGGCTTTTTACTATATCTACCGTGATTTCCATGTCCTTTAGATCTCCTTTCAGCTCTTCTCTGACCCTTAGATAAGGCTCTACGAACTTTTCTAACAACCTCTACTCTTACCTTATGCTCTGTGTACGTATTGCAATGCGGGCAGAACTTCCTAATTTTTTCTGGAAACTTCATGATACTCACCAGTCGTTATTATGCACATTGTAGAAAAAGTTACTCATGCATGAGCTTTTTAAAAATGTAACCTTAAAGCTACTCCTCTCTCTATCCAACTGGCCTTACCTTCTTTCACAAGAAGATCTAGCATCTTCATTAAGTATTTATTAGGAATATCTGGGAAAATTCTAGCAATAACGCTTACTCTCAATAAATTTAAGCCTACTTTAAAAGCCTCGTCATAAATCATGTGGGAAATCTCTCTTGGAGTCATCCAGAAAACTAAAAAATGGTTATTATCTAAGAGGATAGCAATACCACGGTTTTCTAGTGTTTTTACTAACTGGATTAAATCTTCTAAGGCTAATCCCCTTCCTTCTTTATCCTTAAAGGGAAATTCATTCAGAAGATCAGTAAACGAGAGGAGGAACTTACATTTTTTCCTTGCATATACTAACAGAATATCTGCCCACTTAGAATACCAATGTTTAATAAATTTTTCATGCGGTCTTATTCTAAACCATTCTTCATTAATGAGAGAAGGATAACTAGCTGATTCAGAAATTTTTTTAAGCCTGATTTTAAAGTTCTTTATAAACTCTTTTTCTGCGAGCCTTATTATTGAAACCCTTGGTGCTGCTTCGGTGCTTTTAATCAGCTTTATTATTTCCTCAACCTCTTTTGTTAACTCCTCTCTCTTCTCCCTTTCTAATATCTCTTCCTTAGTCTTTCTTTTTGCCCTAGCAATTTCTTTTTCACTCATTTTCATTACCTAATAGATAATGCAGAAGAATTAATTATTCGGAGGCAAATTTTCGAGCCCACACTTCATATTTACGTATTTCTTCCCCTGTAATACTAGGCTTTATCTTCTTCAACGCCTCTAAAAGATCACTCATTTTAACGGGTCTAGGCTTTACGTCCTTACGAGTTAATAGTCCTTTTTCGGCGAGTTCTCTAATAGGATTCATCACAGCTTCTCGTACAATTAGAGCGATATCATGTCCCGTATACCCTTCGGTTAATCTAGCTAACTCATCATAATCAACATCATCCGCTACTTCAACATCCCTTAGATGTATTCTAAAGATCTCTTTTCTTGCCCTAAAATCAGGTGGTGGCACATATATTCTTTTCTCAAATCTTCTCCTGAAAGCTGGATCTAAAAGTTCAGGGACATTAGTAGCTCCTATAACTACGATTCTCTCATTGGGAGAAGATAACAATCCATCCATTTGTGTTAGAAAAACCGTTTTAACTCTATGTATAGCTTCGTTCTCTCCTTCCCTTCTCATCGAAGCTATTGCATCTACTTCATCGATAAATATGATGGCTGGTTGGTGCTCTCGAGCAATCCTGAAAATGCTTTTCACTATTTTTTCCGATTCTCCAAGCCATTTAGATAGTATAAGCGCCGCGTCAATATTCAAAAATGTAGCATCAACGCTTCCAGCTACAGCTTTTGCTAGAAGTGTTTTACCACATCCTGGCGGACCAAAAAGTAATATGCCTTTCCATGGTCTTCTAGAGCCTCTAAATAAGTCCGGCCTCTGCATGGGCCATACTATAGCTTCCATTAAAGCCCTCTTAGCATTCTCAAGATTCGCTATATCCTCCCAGCTAACCTTGGGTTTTTCAATAATAATCGCTTCTCTAGCTATTCTCTCGAGTTCATGTTCCTCCTTTCCGCTTTTTCCTAACCTTGCCCCCTTAATTTCACTAAGAAGTTTTTGAACTCGAGACGAATACTGTTTAAGACGCTCCTCATATATCTTTCTAACAGCTTTTCTGGACTCCGCTTTAACAAGCTTTTTTAGTGCTACTATAGCTTTATAATAATAGATTACAGCTGTCCGCGTATTTCCTCTCTGGTCAGCCTCCACAGCTTTTTTAGCATAATTAGCTGCTAGTTCTCTTAGCAATTCTATTTCGTATTCCATTACGGACATCCGCAATATCATTTATTCTTGTGAATTTTTAACAAAAATTTAATTACGCTCTGGGATTCGGCATAATGCATTTAGTATTGTCGGCTATATTTATACTTTAACAAGAGTAGTGTTTATGTATGACTTAATTGATGTTTTGTAATGAGTCTTAATATGTTTAATTAGTTTATGGTTTAGTTTGATCATCTTTTTCACAATCTACACAGGTGATCGCGTGTCAATAGCTGATTGGAAGGAATATGAAGAGATTTTACAACTTTTTATCGAGCTATTGAGAGAACTAAATAGTCCAATGGAAAGACGATTACTCACATTAAATATCGCTGAATATATCCCCGAAATTCGCTGGTACGGCATTTCAATCTTAATGGACAGGATTATAGATGATCTCTTAAAAGAAAAGCAAGATGCTATTACGCTATCTATAGCCTCTAAAATAATTGCTAATGAGTATCCAGAAAAAGCTTTAATGTACGCTAGGAGAGTTCTTTCGGATCTGGAAACTTTAAGTGAGTGGGAATATGATAAAGCATTATCTTTAATCTACATATCACTAACTTTTGAGGAACTTAACCAAAAAAATCTGGCACGTTTTGCGCTTCAAGAAGCATTAAAATGGGCTAGAAAAATTCCCGATCGCTCAGATCGATCGATTATTCTGAGCAAGTTAGTTCCTATAGTTTATGAGCACGGACAAAGCTCTTTAGCATTAGCATTAATTGATGAGATAGTTTATACTCCAAAAAAGATTGACGCTGCATTAAGTATTGCTAAGAAACTTCCCTCCAATGCTGACGAAATTATTAAAATGTTAACACTAAAAGTTCCAGCAGACGAGAAAATGCTCATTTGGGCTACGTGGGCTGATGCCATCTCGCCAAATTCTTCGGAGAAAGTTTTGAGGATCTGTAACGAAGTATTGAATGAGCTTAATATTAGAAAGGACTTTGAAAGCATTAGAGCTGTAAATGTGATGCTTCGATGCTTCTCAGCTCTTTTAAAAATAAGAAATATCCCAGAAGCTAATAAGAAGGCTTTGGAAATTTACTCAAAATTGCGTAATATTCTAGCTAAGAAAATGAGTGAAAGACCTTACCTCAATATTTTCTTAGAATTAATTGAAATTCTGAACCGAGAAAAATTTGAAGAGCGCGTCCGTGAAATATTAAGCAAATTAGAAATTTTGGCAGAGAAGAAAGGACCTCCCGATAATCTATTTGTCCTTAACAGGGTAGCATATATCTACAGTAAAATGCATGCTTTCAACAAGACAGCAGAAAATCTTCGAAAAGTTATTAATATAAGTCGTTCATTGGAGAAGTTGTTAGCAGTTCCGGCCATGATAGATTCTGCAGTTACAGCTACAATGATAATGAATGAGTTTCCAGCAAATATACCGCGCGAAATTGTGCTAAGATATGCCGATATGATTCGGCCTGCTGAATACTTTGAAGTTAAGATCCATCTGACGAGAGAAAACTTCGAATTTCTTAAAACTCATTACCCTGGACGAACAGTTAGTGAAGCCGTTAACTCTATCGTACTGAAATATAGAATACTGGAAAGAACACGATTAGACGAGAAAATGAGAAAACTCATAACAAAGCTAATGGATTTGGGTGAGTTCACGATCCTTCATTACTTACTTAAGTATATCTACTCCGTGGGAATATCTGAAGCTGAACGTCAATCCTTACTAAATCTCCTTGGACGGGCAGTCGAGATGATAACCCTTAACCAAATCGAAGAAGCAAAGTCATATGTCGATCTAATATTATCTAGATTAGAGAGAAGCGGCATACCTTTAATACCCATCTTGTATAATTACTTTAGTGAGTACGCAATTGCTTTATTGATACGCTAGCTTAATCAAGCTAATATTTTAAAGAAGATGTCATGTACTATAAAACTAAATTTTTACTCCCTCCTCTTTAAGGATCTCATTTATGATTCTCTTAAGATCATTAGGATCGATTCTGTACTTCTTCCTAAAATAATTCACTATCCTCGCTAGATCCTCAGTAAGATACTTAATTGCTTCTGGTTTAGAAGAGACTATGTATTGAGGAAAATCAATTAGATAAACCTCTCCTCCTCTCGTCACTAACACATTAAATTCACTTAAGTCTGCATGTACAATTCCCACTTTGTAAGCTTTTACTATTTCTCGTATAATTTTGCTAAATGTATCCAGCGGGTTCAGCAATCTTGCTTTTACTAGTTCAACACCATCAATATAATCCATGACTATTGCATGCCTACTTCTAGCAATTGGTTTTGGTACATGTACACCAGCATTATATAAAACTGTTAGCGCTCTAAATTCTCTCTGAGCACTCCTAAATGCTAATTGATACCATGAATACACTTTATTAGGCATATAATAGTACCGATATACCCTAATTCTTCTGAAACACTCTTTACTTATCCGATATAGCTTCAATATTCTTGGCTCATTATCAAAGTACGTTATCCATATGTCGCCTTCTTTGCCCACACCGATCTTAGGTCCTACCTTTGTAATTACTCCATACATACTTAAAGATCTCAACGCTATTGCATCTAATCCTTTGTATGTTAAGGCATATCCAATATATTCTTCCTGCTTCTTCTTTACGAGCTTATACTTGAGAAGAAAGTCCATTATTTCTTCCAACTTATTTGGCTTTATTCTTACTTTCTTAGCAATATACTGGAGCGGAACATACTCAAATCTTCTTAACGATTTCTCCATAATTAGAAGGATTTCATAGTGGATAAAGCTAAGATGTCTCATTATATCGATGAGCTCTAATAGACTAATACTCATCACCTTTCCAATTTTTTCCAACAATCTATGTGTAAGTATCCGCGCAGAACCCTTCTTGGTGTAATGAATTTTACTTCTACCAGTTCTCGTCCTTTCTCAATATCTAGGCCACATTCTATGCAATATCTCCTTCTATTCAATAGTTTTTTGGCAAATTCTAATTTAGTATATCTCCATTCATTCTTCCACACATTAAAGCTAGTCTTAACCAATTCCTCGCGCTCTTCTGGTTTTAGTGCAACCCATTTTAAGAGTTCAACCACATAATCTCGATAATGGATTAATCGCTTAACTAGGAATCTTGGTACTCCCAATTCTACTAAGTGAAAGTCAAAACTAGCCTCTATCAAATCTTGAAGCTTTGAATTTATTTTTACTGGAGTCCAATTCCAACCTTTGTCATCAAAGAACCTGAACGCTGGTTTGAAAAAACTTCCTCTACAGATTCTTATTTCATCCTCTTCTGGATCAAAATGAATTGCGTTAAGAAGATAGTTTATGGCTTCGATAATGTTTCTTGATAAAAGTTCTCTTGGAGTTCCATCTTTGAACACGCTTACTGGAATTACTGTGTATTTAAAGATCCGTTCCTTAAGTGCTCCTATTACTGCGCCTCCTAATGGACATCCAGTCCCAGCATCATCTATCTCAATAATCATTTTTACACTCCCACCTCTCCATTTTTATTTCCTAATTAGCTCATTTTTATTCATTAACCATTAAAGCTGTTTGGTGTTTACTTCATGCCGCCAGAAGATACTACTGAAAGGAAAGAAGAAACGCTTGATGAGATCGAATTTATAAAACGAATATTTTCTGAAGAATTCGTTGCCCCTGAGAGAAAGGAGTCTGCTGGATTTTCATCAGCAGTAGAAGAATTTTGGGAAGTAATTAGCACTTTAAAAAATGACATAAAAAACTTGTCTAAACGTGTTGAGCAACTACATATTGACTTAACGCTTCTTATGGAGTCTGTGAATGAGATAAAAGGGATTCTATTACTCTCAGCTCGTCCTCCAGAAAGAGTTCCTCAAGGCGAAGAAACAGAGAAGAGAAGGAATTCCTTACTGATCCTTAATAAAGTTTTAAGTGAAGCGGAGAAGACTATTTTCTCGCCAGCAGATAACGTCATTGCTCAAGCTGTTAAAGTGGAGGGATTAAGAATATGGTTAGAGGAGATATTTAAGGATGTAGAAAGTGGAAAAATGAAGATCCCTTCAGAGAAGCTTTCGGAGGCTAAGAAGTTATACAGAAGTCTCCTTGAAATGTCTAAAACTCTACGAGAGAGAATTTTAGCTTCAGCTAAATCGTGAATACACTTGCACCATGTTTTCGGATAATTTCATCCACAAGTAGCTCTTCTGCCGCAATAAGTACTGATATCGATTGAATTTTGTAAAAAATTCTCTTTCCTACACGTTCCCCATGGAGTATTCCCATCTCTTCTAATTCCTTTAAATGCCTAGATATCGTGGCAGGAGATCTGCCAATTATCTTAGATATTTGCTTAGTAAAGAGCCCATTTGCATGCATTGTTAATATCCATAATATCCTAAGCTTCGTGCCTCTCAGTTTTTTTACGACATTAGCAAGATCAAGTCTTATCTCATCCGGAGAACGAATCTGAAGAAGAAGAGCTAACAAGGGGTTTCTCGTTACTCGAGACACTCTTCCAAACCTTTTTACTACAATTTCACGAATTTCCCTTTCATTTGGATAATTCATGATAATTATTTGCCAATTCCCTGTCTCAAAAATATTTTTTTCTAAGCCATCTAGGACCAAGTAAGGTCGAAGCTCTACACATAAAGATTTATTTTCGGGAATTCTCTTTAGCCATTCAAGAAGGTCCTCTAAGAAAAAATCCCGCCTATCAAGCAGAAAATAGCAATTAGCCTTACGATCTATTTCATCTTCTAAACTTTCTAACAGTTGCACATTTACATATTTCTTCAAAATGTTGTAAATGTATCTAATAGCAGTTGTTTTCCCGACGCCTCTTGGACCAGTTAGGATAATTCTAATTGATTCGCCTAGTCTACATATTGCGGCAAGAATTTTTGCAAGAGTTCTAACTGAATGCGTCTCTATGAAATATTCCTTAAAATCTTTCTCAGTAGTCAATTCTATTTTCTCAGGTTTAAGAATAGCCATTAAGAATTGTTTTATTCTGTCTTTTTCTCGTTCTCCTAGAATTTTTAGAATTTCATTCTCTAACCCCATAACCCTCACGGTATATCAGTTCATTATATATTTGAGAATGAGTTGCGATATTATTTATAGTTTTAGATTGGATGTATTACGTTAAGAAAAACTATTCATCTCTTAGAAACTTTGCGACAGTATGAAAAATTGCATGAGATTGATGTATGCGAATGTAAGTGATCTTTAGAATCATTTCTTTTGCTCGTTAGAAAAAAGCCTATTATGCCATATTAATATTGAGTGAGCTATAACTAATGTTCCCATCGAATATATTCTGTAATAAGAAGTTA
>JAHKLG010000210.1 GCA_029856625.1 Candidatus Njordarchaeota archaeon
ATAAGAACAGAAACAACAAAAATAGCAATAGTAGCAATAGCACTCTCAGCAACAATAGCACTAATAGCGGGAGTCCTAACAGCAATCCTATCAGGAACAAGCATAAAAAGAAAAGCAATAGAAAACGTACTGATAATCCTAGGAGCAACAGCAGCAACATACACAATAGGAAAAATAGCAACAACAATCCTAGGAATACAAATATAAAAAAGAAACTAACCAGAAAAACACCCAAGAACCTCACTAAGCATGTTGAAGAAAGGCGAATCCCTAGGAAAACCAGAGAGAATCTCGAAACCCCAGCATCCTCACAACCCCTAGTCAAGACATCCAAGACATTACAATATCACGCATCTCAAGCCGCCCCAAAGAACCTCACAAACCACCCACGAGTAAGCGGAAAATCTCTATATCCATCTCCCCATAAAACTTCCCTCAATTATTTATTCTGGGCGTTTTTTGCTTTTTCTTTTGTTATCTCTACTATTGTTTTCTTGTTGTTTTATGGGTTATTTTTATTGGTGGTTGGAGTGTTGCTAGGGTTTTTATTGTTAGTAATTAGGTCTATTATGTTTAGTTTTGGGTCTGTCTTCTCTATTTTGATTCCTAGTTTCTTTTGTTTGTTGATGAGGGAGATTATTCTTTTGTTTATATCTACGGTTTTTGATCTATAAGCTTGCGTTATTTTGGAGCTTGCTTTTCGTTAGTTTTAAAAGGTTGTATTCACTTGTATTGTGAAAACTTTTTTAGTATATTTTTGGGTACGGGGTTTATGTATTGTAAGTTTTCATTTTTGCATAGATTTTCGAAATCCGTATCCGTTGCTATTATGCCCGTCGCATTTGTTTTCTTTGCTAGTACGATATACGTTATATCATAAACGTCATGCTTAATGGCTTCAGCTTTTTTGAAAGCTTCTAGGATATCTTGTTTATTTAGGGGGACTAATTTTAGGTTTGGGAGTTCGAGGAATGATATTATCGCTTCTTTAGCCTCCTGTTTTTGGACTTTCCATTTCGATGTGAGAATCCAATATACTCGGAAGGGCAGGAAATCGAAAATAATTAGTTCAATGTTCTTGGATATCGCATTATCGATTATGGTGGAGATATATTTGTTTCCTGGATGGTTCTCTACTAAGTAAATAGCCATCACATTGATGTCTAATACATATCTATTACCCGTAAGTTGCTTCTCCAGCATCGAAGAAGGCCTCATCTAAAACTCTGGCTTTAACTTTTTTAACTTTTTTAATGGGCTCTATTATTATCCTACCACTTTCTATTCTTATTGATACCACCTCATGCTTCTTTAGAGAGAGCTTTCTTCTGATTTCTATGGGAATGAGAACTCTTCCCTTATCATCAATTTTTGCAAGGAACTCCATTTTTTTAATCACCTTATAGAAGAATTTGGTGGGAAATTATTTTAATCTTTGCCCACTATTAGTGATGCTATTTCCGTACTTAGATGATAGCTAGAACGCCAGATAAATTCTAACTCTTTAGATAATGTTATCATTGTGGTCTTTGTTATGATATTTTTATTCCATTTTTAATAGTCTCTTCTTGGTGGTGTGTATGGGTTACGTATTTGTTGATTCTTCGAAGGTTATCTACTATTTCGGGCCCGATTTGGAGCCTGTGGCTTTTGCTGATCCTGGGGATGTTATTTGTTTTGAGACTTTAGATTGTTTTTCTAATCAGATTTCTTCAGAGGATCAGTTGGTTACTGATATTGATTTTTCTAGGGTTAATCCTGCGACTGGACCCATTTACATTAGAGGGGCTGAGAGGGGTGATACTCTGGCTGTTAAGATTCTTGATATCGAGACCAGCGATCGTGGTGTCATAGTTACTGCTCCCGGGTATGGTGTGCTTGGTGATAAGGTTAGGTCTCCTAGGACGAAGATCTGTGAGATAAGGGAGGATAAGTTTGTTTATTTTGTTGGGAAGGGTGCTGTTCACTTTGTTGGGTTAAGGTTGTCTTATAGGCCGATGATAGGTGTTATCGGGGTAGCCTATGATGAAAAGGTTCCCTGTGGTGTTCCTGGTAAGCATGGTGGGAATATGGATACGAAGTTAATTACTAAGGGGGTCACGGTTTATCTCCCTGTTTTTAGGGAGGGGGCCTTGCTAGGGGTTGGGGATTTGCACGCTGTTATGGGTGATGGGGAGGTATGTGTTGCTGGGTGTGAGGTATCTGGGAAGGTCTTGGTCACAACGAGTGTTTTTAAGGAGAAGTTTATTCCATGGCCTATTGTTGAGACTGATGAGGCTTTCTATCTTATTGTTTCTCATGAGGATATTAATAAAGCGTTATACGAAGCTACTGATCTTGCAGTTAAGGTTCTGCAACATAGCTTAGCACTTGATTGGGATGAGGCATACATGATAGCTAGCATGATAGTTGATATTCAGATAAGTCAATTGGTGGATCCAGCAAAGACCGTTAGGGCGAGGATTCCTAAGGATTATGTATCCTTACCGAAGATTTTTGAGGCCTTTAGAGAATCCTAATTCTCTATTATATGTGTTCTGAAGAGTGTTGGACTGAGTACCCGCATCATTTTTTGGTGATCAGTCCTATGAGAGGGTCTGAGGAGAGTATTGGTGTCTACTCTAATATTTATTTTCCTTGTAGATGGGCTCCGTTTTGGAGGCGGAAGGTTAGGGATCCTTGTGCTAAGAGATATCTTGAATGCGATTGTATAGCTTCTTGCGGTATTTTGGAGGATAAAAAGCTTGAAATTGTCTTGGATGTTAAGGGCTGTAATTTTAGTTGTA